>CAKZSF010000274.1 GCA_937920575.1 uncultured Sphingomonadaceae bacterium
GTGCTGCAACGCAACATCGCCTCCCGCATCGTCGTCGCTCAGCGGGATGACAGGCTGTTCGCTCATCCCCATGGCGGGCATTGGAAGGGTTACTACGCAGTATGGCAAGCGCGGGTTCGATTAACGCTCGGCAATCTGGCAAAGGCGCAGGTGGCGTCGTGACCCGCTTTGCGCCCTCGCCCACCGGGTTTCTCCACATTGGCGGCGCGCGCACTGCGTTGTTCAATTGGCTGTATGCAAAGCATCATGGCGGCAAGGCGCTGCTTCGGATCGAAGATACGGATCGCAAGCGGTCCACCCAAGACGCGATCGATGCCATTTTGGACGGGCTTGATTGGCTCGGTCTGGAGTACGACGCTGATCCAGTGTTTCAATCAAAACAGGTTGATCGCCATGTAGAAGTTGCCAACAAGCTTCTGGAGGCGGGGCACGCTTACAAATGCTTTGCCACACCAGAAGAGTTGGAAGAGATGCGCGCTGAGCAACGCGCCAAAAAACTACCGATGCGCTATGACGGGCGCTGGCGTGATCGCGATCCGTCAGAGGCTCCCGAGGGCGCACCTTTCACCATCCGGCTGAAGACGCCGCAATCGGGTGAGACCGCGATTGAAGATTTGGTGCAAGGCAAAGTCAAAGTCCGCAATGAAGAGGTGGATGACTACATCCTGCTTCGTGCGGACGGCACGCCAACTTACATGCTCGCCGTTGTGGTCGACGACCATGACATGGGCGTAACGCACGTTGTTCGCGGCGACGATCACCTAAACAACGCTTTCCGGCAATTGCCAATCTATCATGCAATGGATGCGATTGAAGGCGGATGGCCGCAGCCGGAATATGCGCATATCCCGCTGATCCACGGCAATGATGGGGCCAAGCTGTCCAAACGGCATGGCGCTCTGGGTGTCGAGGCGTATCGTGACGAAATGGGCATTTTGCCCGAGGCCTTGTTCAACTATCTCCTCCGGCTTGGCTGGGGCCATGGTGATCAGGAAGAATTCACCTGCGATCAAGCGATTGCGCTGTTCGATCTCGACGGCGTCGGGAAAAGCCCCTCGCGCTTCGACTTGAAGAAGCTTGAGAACATGAACGGCCATTACATTCGCGAGGCGGACGATGCGCGTCTCGCTCAATTGTCGGCGGCGCGATTGGGACAGAATGCCGATGCTGCTGTTCTGACCGAGGCCATGCCTGTGCTCAAAACGCGCGCACGCAATCTCGGTGAATTGGCGGATGGCGCAGCATTCCTGTTCAAACAGCGTCCGCTTGACCTTACGGAAAAGGCTGCGGGGCTGCTGACCGAGGAAGCACGTGCGTTGCTTGCAACCGTTTCGGCGCGATTTGCGGCGGAAAAAGACTGGACTTTGGAGGGCTTGGAGGCCACTCTAAAGTCAACTGCCGAAGAGCTTGAATTGGGTCTCGGCAAATTGGCTCAGCCTCTTCGGGCTGCGCTGACCGGGCAAACCACTTCGCCTGGTATTTACGATGTTTTGGTCTTGCTTGGCCGTGAGGAAAGTCTGGCGCGAATTGACGCGCAAGCGACCTAGGCCAGCGTGACTTAAAAAGAAAAGAAAGTTCGAGGAGCAAACTCTTGGCAGATAAGCAGGGAACATTGTCGCTCAACGGGAGCGATCACGATTTTCCGGTACTCAGCGGTAGCATCGGTCCAGATGTGGTCGATATCCGCAAGCTGTACGGTCAAACCGGCGCATTTACCTATGATCCCGGTTACAAATCGACAGCGAGTTGTGAAAGCGCCCTCACCTATATTGACGGCAATGAAGGCATCCTGCTTCACCGTGGCTACCCAATTGGGCAACTGGCCGAGCATTCTTCCTTCATGGAAGTCGCATACCTGTTGCTGAATGGCGAGTTGCCTAGCGGTGAAGAGCTCGACACTTTCGACAACACGATTACGCGGCACACCATGCTGCACGATCAGATGCGCCAGTTTTACCAAGGCTTCCGCCGTGATGCGCACCCTATGGCGATTATGTGCGGTGTTGTCGGCGCATTGTCGGCATTCTATCACGACAGCACTGACATTTCCGACCCAGAACACCGCAAAATCAGTTCTCACCGGTTGATTGCGAAAATGCCGACGATTGCGGCAAACGCGTACAAATACGCCATCGGTCAACCGATGATGCATCCGGATAACTCGCTCAGCTACACCGGCAATTTCCTGCGCATGACGTTTGGCGTTCCGGCCGAAGAGTATGAAGTTATTCCGGCTGTCGAAAAGGCAATGGATCGGATTTTCATCCTCCATGCTGATCATGAGCAGAACGCGTCAACTTCGACAGTACGTCTAGCCGGATCATCGGGGGCGAACCCGTTTGCGTGTATTTCGGCCGGTATCGCCTGCCTTTGGGGTCCTGCTCACGGTGGTGCCAATGAGGCGGCGCTCAACATGCTGCGCGAAATTGGCACGCCCGATCGTATTCCCCACTATATTGAGCGGGCCAAAGACAAGAGCGATCCGTTCCGTTTGATGGGCTTTGGTCACCGCGTTTACAAAAACTATGACCCGCGCGCCACTGTGATGCAGAAGACCGTGCGCGAAGTGTTCGATGCGTTGAACGTGAAAGATCCGCTGTTCGAAACAGCTCTAGAGCTGGAGCAACTGGCGCTCAACGACGACTATTTTAGAGAGAAGAAACTGTTCCCGAATGTCGATTTCTATTCGGGTATCATTCTCTCGGCTATCGGCTTCCCGACCACGATGTTTACGGCGCTCTTCGCCTTGGCACGCACGGTAGGCTGGGTCGCGCAATGGAACGAAATGATCTCTGATCCCGGTCAGGTCATCGGACGCCCGCGTCAGCTTTACACTGGCCCGACACAACGCGATTACGTGCCGGTAGACAAACGCTAGAGCCAACAAACCAACAGGAGCCATCGCGATGCTAAGATATGTCATGCAAGTCTTTGGCGTCGCGCTGGTTCTGTCGGGTGGACTTTGGACGTTGCAAGGCCTTGGTCTGGTAAGGTGGCCGGAATCCAGCTTCATGCTCGCGCAAAGCGAATGGGCAATCTACGGAACGCTTACTGTCGCAGTGGGTGTGATCTTGTTCTGGCTGGCGAGAAAGCGCGGCTGAAACCCCAATTGGATCTAGGTTGTCATTCGTCGCGCGCTGGGAGGCTTAAGACGAAGCGTGCACCCTCGCCCGGCTCGCTGTCGACGATGATGTCGCCTTTCATAGCGCGGGCCAATCTGCGCGAGAT
>CAKZSF010000275.1 GCA_937920575.1 uncultured Sphingomonadaceae bacterium
CATGATTGCCTCGGCCGAGATCGATGATTTCGGGGAGGTCTGGTTCAACCGCGCCTTGGGCGACCAACGTTTTCTCGAGCCGAACAGCGGGCTGTATTGGCAGGTAAGCGGGGAGGGGTTTGATCCCTATCTTTCACGCAGTTTATGGGATCGTACGATTGATCTGGAGCGCGAGAGCACTCTTGAGAGCCCGCCAATTTTCTACGATTCGCCGCAATTTGATGGAGAGCCGCTTCGCATCGTGCAGCGATCGGCTATTTTGCCAGACAGCGACACTCAATGGACTTTTACCGTAGCTGGCGCGCGCGCGGAATTGGATGCGGAAATTCGCGAAGTGCGCTTCATCGTGTTTGTCAGTTTCGCGATTTTGGGTGCGGGTCTTTTCCTGCTGGCCGTTTTACAAACGTGGTATGGATTGGGGCCGCTAAGACGGATTCAGCTGGCTATTCAGCGTATGCGAACCGCGGGCAGGAACCGGGTAACGGTGCCACTGCCGCAAGAGGTTCAGCCGCTGGTTGAGGAACTCAATGCCTTGCTGGCCCACTCAGAAAAGCAAGCCGAAGAAGCGCGCACTCATGCTGGCAATTTGGCGCATGCTCTCAAAACGCCGCTGACAGTCGTGACCAACGCAGCGACTGCCGAGGCGCCAGATCTGTCGAAAACGGTCGTCAGAGAAGCCGCTGTGATGCGCCGCCAGGTCGATCACCATCTGGCGCGGGCAAGAGCTGTGGGCCGCCGTGCCGTGGGCGCAGTGGCGCAAGTGTTCGTGTGTGCAGAGGCTGTAGAGCGCGCCGTTGGCCGCCTCTATCCGCATGTCCGGTTTGATCTTGATGGAAACAAGCAGGCGCGCGTTGCGATTGAACGGCAGGATCTGGAAGAGATCCTCGGCAATTTGATCGAGAATGCGGCAAAATACGGGTTGGGCTCAGTCTTTGTGACGGTTGATGCGACACCGCAAAGCGAGCTGTGCGAAATCTGGGTTGAGGATGACGGTACCGGCATTCCCGAAGAGGAGCGCGGCCGTATTTTTGCGCGCGGCGCGCGGCTGGACACGGGTAAGCCCGGCACCGGTCTGGGGCTGGCCATTGTGCGCGATGTTGCAGAGATTTATGGCGGCCGCGTCGAATTGGACGAGAGCGAAGATCTGGGCGGGCTGCATGTGCGGCTTGCTCTCCCACGTGCGCCAGAGGGCGACGAACTGGGGAATTGATCCCTTCTTTTCCGTGTGTTAGCAACCTTGCCAGTTTGAACGGTGCAGGGGGGCGCACATGTCAAATCGGGACTTCACGGTCAAACCGCTGTTTGCGGAACCGTACTTCGTAACCAACATCGCAGATGCGATCAGCGTTGATCAGATCAAATTCATCAAATCTATCAAGATGATAGAGAACCAGATGAATCATATTTCTGAAGAGCTTTACCTGTTTAATCGACCCGAGCTGAAAAGCATCAACCAAGCGGTTCACGCCGCGCTGGCAACCTATGCGAGCGACGTCATGGGCGTACAGCACGATCTGGAAGTGACGCAGAGCTGGGCGCTCATGAATCCACCGGGCGTTGGGATGCATGCACACACGCACTCCAATTCATTGGTGTCTGGTTCGCTCTATTATGCACCGATGCCTGATCCCCCGGGCAATATGATTTTTGAGCGGACCAACGGCTATCGCCAGATAGAAATGGGTGTGAACGAGGGCAAACAGAACGTCTACAACACGCCGCGCAACGCCATTGTGCCAAAGCACGGCGATCTGGTGTTGTTTTCCAGCAGCATTCTGCATTTCGTGGAAGTCAATCAGAGCCAGCAGAACCGGCATTCCATCGCGTTCAACAGCTTCGTACGCGGGAAAATCGGCAGTTTCCGCGATGTGTCTGAGCTGGTTGTCTAACGCTCTGCTTAGCCGACAATTTCCATTTTGACCTTGGCGTGCCCGCGCTGGATCATGCCGATCCGGGCAGCTGCTGCGCGCGACAGATCAATCGTCCGGCCACGAATGTAAGGGCCGCGATCATTGATCCGCACGACCACTGACCGGCCATTGGCCACATTGGTCACACGCACCTTGGTGCCGAAACGCAGCTTTTTGTGGGCTGCGGTCATCGCATTCATGTTGAAGCGCTCACCGTTGGCTGTGAGCCGACCGTGGAAACGTTTGCCGTAGTAACTCGCCACGACCACTCCCAGATCGCGCTTGGTGCCGTACTTCTTGGGAGCCGGCTTTGGCTTGGGTTTTGGTTTTACCTCGCGCGGGATCTCGATCTCATCGATATCCACCGCTTCGGGCTCAATCTGAATCGGTGCAGGCTCACCTGTGTAAGGCGCGAATTCACTAGAGAACTCGTCCGTGGATGCGTTTGAGCTTGCGGAAATGGGAAGTGCGGGGGCCACTGCGAGCGCGGCGAATGCGCCGACTGCGAGAAACTTCGCCCCTGCTTTCGACCCCTTGGTGCGACTGGTTTGGCCATCAATCATCATGCCAAAGGGTATACAGAAACAGATTTGACCAAACTATGGGATAGGAGCCGCTCGCCGCAACTTCCGCTCGACTCATCGCGTCAAACGGCAGTTTTCATCACGATTTTCGGCTTTTCAGAAGGGAATTCGAGTCCGATCCAGCTAGATTCGATTTGTAAAATCGTTCCTATACAGGTGCTTAGGAATTCTCGAGCCTCACCGGCTCTTTTGCACCGCCCCAAAGCAAATGGGGCCGGTATTGCTACCGACCCCACTGTTACCGACGGGTGGGTTCCGAAGAACACTTAACGTTTAGCTTCCGATCACCTCCGGGGAGGCTTTCTTTCACACGGCGCTCGCGCCGGCATCCGGTTCCGTTTTGTTGGTTGAAATCAGTCCGAAGACTATTTTCATCCGGTTCGACAGTTCCGAAACCAAACCTACCTTTATGGCAATTCGCCTCTAGCAGTCCTGTCTGACCTGGGTCTGACATTTCCTCAGCAATTTACCGGCTGGTTCAGCCTATCCGATTTTGCGCCTTCGCTGCTTCAATGATCTGCTTGGATTTGCGTCTTGCGACGTTCGTCCTCGCTTTTCTCCACTGCGCGGCGTTTCGCCATCGCGTCAGAGCGGTTCCAAATTCCCTCTTTCCAATCCGGCCTTTCGGCTTTCTCTTAGAGTGGGACAATCCCCGTTCCGATGAATTGAAGATGTGCGCATTGACCGAGTCGAGCAAGGACGCGACCCGCGACTTATCCACTTTTGGCCAAATGGGCAGTGGACAAGGGTGGAAAACTCAACCGCTCGTCGCAACGCCCCAACTTGACTCGAAAAGCCTAATTTCGATCGCGTTTGGCAAGCAGTTTTAGACGAAGCGCGTTGAGCTTGATGAAACCTTCCGCGTCCTTCTGATCATAAGCGCCGGCATCGTCCTCAAACGTCACATGGGCTTCGGAATAGAGCGAGTTGGGGGATTTGCGGCCCACAACGCCTACCACACCCTTGTAGAGTTTCAGCCGCACTGTGCCGCTGACCTTCTCCTGACTGTGATCAATCGCGGCTTGCAGCATCTCGCGCTCTGGTGCGAACCAGAAACCGTTATAGATCAGCTCTGCATATTTCGGCATCAGCTCATCCTTCAAATGCGCTGCTCCGCGATCCAGCGTGATCTGTTCGATCCCGCGATGCGCCCGCGCATAGATTTCGCCGCCTGGTGTTTCGTACATCCCGCGCGATTTCATGCCGACAAAGCGGTTCTCGACCAGATCGAGGCGGCCGATGCCATGCTTCTTACCCAGATCATTCAGCGCAGTGAGTAGCTCGGCCGGGCTCATTGCCATGCCATTGAGCGCAACGCCGTCGCCGCGTTCGAAATCAATCGTGATGTATTCCGGCGTGTCGGGGGCTTCTTCCGGGTGATCCGTGCGCGAATAGACGTAATCGGGTGTCTCTTCCCAAGGATCTTCCAGCACTTTGCCTTCCGATGAGGTGTGCAGCAGATTTGCGTCGGTGGAGAAGGGGCTTTCGCCGCGCTTGTCCTTTGGCACAGCAATCTGATGCGCCTCGGCCCATTCGATCAGCGCAGTACGGCTGGTCAAATCCCATTCGCGCCACGGGGCAATAACAGTGATGCTGGGATCGAGCGCGTAGGCGGAGAGCTCGAACCGTACTTGATCGTTGCCTTTACCCGTCGCGCCATGCGCAATTGCGTCCGCGCCGGTCTCGTGGGCGATTTCGACCAGTCGTTTTGAGATCAGCGGACGCGCGATGGATGTGCCGAGCAGATAGTCACCCTCATACCGGGCATTGGCGCGCATCATCGGGAAGACGAAATCGCGCACGAATTCCTCGCGCAGATCCTCGATATAGATGTGCTTGTCCGGAATACCCATGCGGCGCGCCTTCTCGCGCGCAGGCTCAATCTCTTCGCCCTGACCAAGATCGGCGGTGAAAGTGACCACTTCCAACCCGCGCTCGACCTCCAGCCATTTGGCGATGACGCTGGTATCCAAACCGCCTGAATAGGCGAGAACGACACGTTTGATATCCGACATTGCTTTGAAGCGCTCCTATACGACGCCAGCGCGGCTAGCAGGCGGGCGAGGGCGGGGCAATCGCCGATCAGCTTGTCCGGAGTGTAGTCTCGCTTTGCGCAATGTAGTTTCGCGTCACTGGCAAGGCATGGCGGCTGCGCGTGTACTGGATCTGGTAATTGCACATGCTGCCGCTTTCAAACGCGGCGGTCGCGCCGGCCAGATAGAACGTCCACATGCGATAGAACCGCTCATCCATCATCGCGATGATCGCGTCTTTGTTGGCCTCGCATTTGGCGTACCATTCGCGCAGCGTCTTGGCGTAGTGCAGGCGCAGTGTTTCCACGTCGCTGGCGATCAGCCGGTATTTCTCGCTCGCCGCGACAGTCTCTGACAAAGCCGGAATATAGCCGCCGGGGAAGATGTATTTGCGCGTGAAGGCGTCGGTGGTGCCCGGGCCGCCCATTCGCCCGATTGTGTGGAGCAGCATCACCCCATCATCGGCCAGCAGATTGCCGCAACAGCGAAAGAACGTTTCGAATTGCGGCTGGCCAACATGTTCAAACATACCGACCGAGACGATCCGGTCGAATTTGTCGCCTTGTTCGGCAAGATCGCGATAATCGATCAGGTGAAACTGCACCTTGTCGCTAACGCCCGCTTCCTCGGCGCGTTGGCGGGCAAGAGCCAGTTGTTCTTCGCTGAGCGTAATCCCGTTGACATAGACGCCCGCGCGTTGCGCCAGAAAGATCGCCATGCCGCCCCAACCACAGCCGATGTCGAGCACCGATTGCCCCGGTTCGAGCGCCAGCTTGGCTGCGATATGGGCCAGTTTTGCCTCTTGCGCCTGCGCCAAAGTGGTGACGCCTTCGTCCCAATAGGCGCAGCTGTATTGCATATGCTCGGCATCCAGCATCAGTCGGTATAGGTCATTGCCGATGTCATAATGATGCGCGACGTTGCGTTTAGAGCTGACTCGCTGGTTCACAGACTCCATGGCGTGGCCAATGCGATTCTTGAGCTTGCGCGTGAAGCTGGGCGGCTTCAAAGCGCCACCGCGTTCCCACATCTTGTTCATGCGCAGCAGCTGCACCAGGCTCATCACATCGCCTTGTTCGATGATCAACCGGCCATCCATGAACGCTTCGCCTGCACCGATCCGTGGATCGAGCATGATGTCGCGCATCACCTTGGTGTCAGCAAACCGGATGGCAACTTCCGGATAGCCTTCGGTCGGCGCGCCATAATCGACGACATCCCCATCGGGGAAAGTGATCAGCAAACGGCCCTTACGAACGGTCGAACCAATAAACTTGCGGATGACAGCTTTACTCATGCGCGCAGTTGTAACGCCGCACGCGGTCAATTCCAAACCAACTTATGCTCGAAAGCTATTCCGCCGCTTGTTTTAACGCCGGATCGAGGCTCCATTGCGGTGGGGTGTCGGCCGCGCGCAGGCGCTCGCTCTCGTGATGAACATACTCGCGCGTCATTGGAATGGCTTCGCGATCCTTCACATATTGCAGCTGCCAATTGACGAGCGTGCCGTGGCGGAAGGCTTGCTCTGCGCCGGCCAGATAATACAGCCACATGCGATAGAATTGCTCGTCATACAATTCGACGATCTCGTCCTTGTGCAAGACGGTGCGTTTGTACCATTCTTCCAGTGTGTAGGAGTAATGGAAACGCATCGCCTCCACATCCATCACTTGCCAGCCATGCGCTTCGCTTTCGGTCACAAGCTCTGACAGGGCAGGGATGTAGCCGCCCGGGAAGATGTATTTGCGCGTGAACGCGTCGGTCGCGCCCGGGCCATTCGCACGGCCACAGCAATGCGAAACCATCACGCCATCGGGCGTCAGCAGCTTGTTCGTGTGCGCGAAGAAATGCGGATAATGCGGCGTGCCCACATGTTCGAGCAAACCGACGGAGCTGATCCGGTCAAATTGACCCTCAACATCGCGGTAATCCATCAGCTCGAACTTGACCTTGTCGGCCACGCCCAGTGCCTCTGCGCGTTCGTTGCAGAAGGCGATCTGATCGGGGGCGAGGGCAACGCCCAGCACTTCGCAATCGTAATGCTTGTTGAGATACAGCGCGAAGCCACCCCAACCACAGCCGATATCGAGAACCTTCATCGGTACGCCGCCATTGTCCTCTGGCCGCTTCAAATTCAGCTTGGCGGCGAGGTGCGCTTTCTTGTCGAGCTGGGCCTGCTCCAGACTGGTCTGGGTGGGGTTATCCTCGCGGTAATACGCCATTGTGTATTGGCGATCCTCATCGAGGAAAAGCTCATACAGCCGCCGTGTCAGGTTGTAGGTATGTTCGGCATTTTTGCGCGCTTTGGCCTTCTGGTTGACGCTATCGATCTTGGCGAGCAGTTTTTGCCCGGCTTTGCGCAGTGGGCCCTGCGCCTGAATTGCGCTGTCTCCGATGCGTTTGGTGTTCGACGTCACGAACAGGATCATATCGCGCAGATCGTGCGGTTCCTCGATCTCCAGCCAACCCCACATAAACGCCTCTGCCGCGCCCAATTGCGGATAGCGCGCAATATGCTTGGCCGCCTTGGCATTGGTCAGGCGCAGCTTGATCGGGCCCTGTTCCATGCCTTCCGCGCCTTGCCAGTCATCTGGTCCATAGGAATAATGCTTGCCGGTATGGTCAGTCACTTCCATCCGACCATGCGAAATTGCACGGCTGAGAAATTTGTCGAGTAGCCACATTGCCTTTTGCGTCCCCTTCAAAAAGGCTTGAAAGTCCGTTTGTATGGGGGCAGCCTTTCCCAGCTGTCAATGCGGGGCGAGAAGAGGGACCAAATGTCGGATAACAAGACTGTGCCAACGAACGCGGAGGTTGATGCTTTTATCGACGCCGTTGAACCAGCCGCCAAACGCGAGGATGCCAGGGTTCTGGACGCCCTGTTCCGTAAGGTAACCGGCGAACAGCCACGTATGTGGGGGCCGACGATTATTGGCTATGGTTCGTACCACTACAAATATGAAAGCGGGCGCGAAGGCGATGCTTCCCGCTCTGGATTTAGTCCCCGAAAAGCGAAGCACTCGCTCTATCTGATGGGCTGTTATTGCGATGAAGAGACGGAAAAGCGCACGGTTGAGCAGCTTTCCCGATTGGGCAAGCATTCGCGCGGCAAGAGCTGTCTCTACATCAACAAGCTGGCGGATGT
>CAKZSF010000276.1 GCA_937920575.1 uncultured Sphingomonadaceae bacterium
GCCCCTTCAGGGTGTCGTTCGACGCCCGGTAGATATTCGAAATCGATATCGTAAATTGACAGGCCTTCACCCGCGTCATCTGCATAACGATCGACCAGATACAGGATCGCGCCGCCAATGCCGCGGATTGCTGGAATGCGCAGTTCCATCGGGCCGGGCTCGTTTTGCACCGGCTCTGCGCCTTGTTCGATCAAATGGTCGTAAGCTTTCACCGCATCCTTTACACGAAACGCCATGCCACATGCGCTTGGCCCATGCTCGCGCGCGAAATACCAAGCGGCGCTGCGCGGCTCGTAGTTGGCGATCAGATTGATCGCGCCCTGACGCCACAGATGCACATCCTTGCTGCGATGAGTCGCAACATGGGTAAAGCCCATCGCTTGAAAAACGGGTTCAAGCTGCCCCTTCTCAGGCGCGCAGAATTCGACAAATTCAAAGCCGTCGAGGCCGGCCGGATTTTCAAACAGGTCGGGCATTGGGGGTCCTTCAAAGCAATAATGGTTTCAAAAGAAACTATATGGCATTTTGGACGGTTTGTAAAGGAAGCGAAACGCCCTAATCCCGCCTGAAGGATCCCGTTTGAGGAAAGGGCCAAATATGATCAAGACAGTCGGAATCAACCACGTCGCGCTGGTGTGCCGCGACATGAAAGAGACGATCGCTTTCTATGAGGGCATCCTCAACATGCCGCTCTTCAAAACGGTGCAATTGCCCGATGGCGGCCAGCATTTCTTTTTCGATTGTGGCGGCGGATCAAGTGTCGCGTTCTTTTGGTGGGCAGATGGGCCAGAGGCGGCACCGGGCATTGCTTCCGTCAAGAAATTCCCGTTCGATGCGAAGACTGCTGTGGGGTCAATGAACCACTTGGCGTTCCATATGGCGGAAGAGGAATTGGAGGCATCGCTGGTGCGTCTGGAAGAGGCTGGTGTTGAATACACACCGGCGGTCGTCAATCACGACGACAGCCCAGGGGGAGTGGCAATGGAAAGGCACGAAGGTGTGTTTATCCGCTCGGTCTATTTCACCGATCCGAATGGAATCATGCTGGAATTCGCCGCGTTGACCAAAAAGTTTGGCCCCGATGATGTTGCGCATAAACCGGCCACCGCCGCCGACCGAGTGGAGGCCTGATATGCCACGTTTAAAACCCGTCCCGCGAGCGGAAGCTGACGAACAGGTAGCGCTGCCGCTGTACCATTTGTTGTTTGGCGACAAAGACCCAGTCGCAGAACCCGGTACCGCCACTGGCACGCCGGGTGATTGGTGGACTGTGTTCGCCAATTCGCCCGCGACGCTGAAACATGCTGCGCAGGGGTTTGCCTATTACCGTGATCCCTCACGAAAGCTCGATCCAGTGCTGCGAGAGCTGGGCCAGACATGGGCAGGCTGGGCCGTTGGTAGCCAGTTTGTGTTCTCTCAGCATTGCAAGAGTTTGCGGGGCTTGGGCGTCAGCGAGGAAAAAATCGAAGCTTTGCCTAGCTGGCAAACTTCGGATCAGTTCGATAATCGCGAACGGCTGGTGCTGGCATATGCAGACCGATTGGTTTGCCATCGTGGCCGCGTTCCCGATGACGTGTTCGAACAATTGCGTCAGGAATTTTCCGAAGAAGAAATTCTTGAACTCACTTACACGACCTGCCTCTACGATATGCATGCAGTGATGAGCAAAGCGCTCAGAACCGAGTTCGATGACAGGGACGATCCGATAGTCGAAGTGCCTGCACCAGAGAATTTTACCGCTAGGGATTTCATGGACACCGGCAGAAAAAACGAATCAGATTAAAGAAATCGCTTGAATCGCAGACTCAACTGTGATTCTTGGGGGCATGGGACGGGCCAAATCACTTTTGCAACTGACACGCGAGCAGCTGGTGCAAACCGGTGCGCTGGCCGTGCTGTTGTTGATGGGTGGTCTGGCCTTGTTTGGCCCGAGCGGCCTGTTGGCGTGGAGCGAATACAGTTCGCAGCTGGATGATCATCAGGTTAAAGTGGCCAGCCTTGAAAATGATCGCAACGAACTCCGCAACTTGGTCGAGCGGCTCGATCCCAACGGTGCCGATCCTGATCTCGTGGGCGAACTTCTGCGTCGCAATCTCAACGTTGCGCATCCCGACGAAATCGTCATCACAATCGACTGACTTTCTGGCTATGGCTAGCATGCCGTAACGGCGCGTGTGCCTACGTATGCGTCTTGCGCGTTTGCACTCGCCCGCCTAGTGCATTTTCCAGAAACGTGCGCGCATGTGTCGCGCTCAACCCCGATTCAAGGAGGCCGGTTTGGCCAAGAAACCCGCGACCAAAAAATCAGCCAAGAAGACCTCGGACGAGTTTGTGCTGCACAGCCTGCAAGAGGCGCATGAGAAGTCCAAGCGGTTCAAGGCGAATGATGAGCAGCTGTTGGAATTCTACGAGCAGATGCTCCTGATCCGGCGGTTTGAGGAACGGGCAGGTCAATTGTACGGGCTCGGATTGATCGGTGGTTTTTGCCACCTCTACATCGGTCAAGAAGCTGTCGCTGTCGGCATTCAGTCTGCGCTGGAAGAGGGCAAGGATAGCGTAATCACCGGCTATCGCGATCATGGCCACATGCTCGCATATGGTATTGATCCAAAAGTGATCATGGCCGAATTGACCGGACGCCAAGCAGGCATTTCTAGGGGCAAGGGCGGCTCGATGCACATGTTCAGTACCGAGCATGCATTTTATGGCGGCCACGGCATCGTCGGGGCGCAGGTTTCGCTCGGCGGGGGGCTTGCTCTCGCGCATCAGTATCGGGATGATGGCGGCTTGTGCGTCTCCTACTTCGGTGATGGTGCCGCGAACCAAGGCCAAGTTTACGAAACGTTCAATATGGCCAGCCTCTGGAAGCTGCCGATCATTTTTGTGATTGAGAACAACCA
>CAKZSF010000277.1 GCA_937920575.1 uncultured Sphingomonadaceae bacterium
GGCGCATCGCTCATTCTGGTGAGCGAAGGGCGCGCGCAATTGCTGCTTGTGGAGCGAGCACCGGCTTCGGCCAAAGCCGAGAGTGTGGCGTTCAATCCAGTGGAGCGCAGTGACATTGTGCTGGCTGGTGGCGCTCGCGGACACGTGGTGGAACGGCGCGCGGATAGCCAGCCACCGGTTCAGACACCGGCCTCGATCAATCCCGGATTTGCATTCCAATCTGGTGATGCCGCCACGCCGCGCGCTCTGTTGATTGAGCACGTGGATCGGCCCCTCGTAACGCTCAGACTGGTGCGTCACCCCGAGGCGGCTTCAGCGAAGCCGACCGTGCAAGTCAGCCTGTCCGATGGATCAGTGCAGCGCCGCGCGGCTGGCAGCATGGCAGAGAGCCGCCATGAAATGGCGCTGAGCCTGTTGGGAGCGATGGGCCGCCGCGATGCTGCGCCCTTGGCAGCGGAAATGAGCAAGGAGGGGGCGGGCAATTTGCGTTGGCAGGCGTTACGGCACGCGCTCGCTTTGGACAGCGCGCAGGGATTTTCTGCTCTGACTGCGATGGCCGCGCAATCTGATGATCCGCTCGCGCCCCATGCGCAGACGCTGCGCGATCAGCTGATCGCCGCGCATCCGGTACTTGAGCAACTTGCCGCTTAAATTCAGGGGATACCAAAATGCCCAGAGTGATAGACCTAACAGACACCAACCAAACAACGCCGGATGAATGTTTCGATGCGATCGCTGCAGAGGGGTTTGATCCGCGTAACGAAGCCAGCCTGATGCATGCCGCGCGTTGGCTGAAACGGCTCGGCAACAATCCGACATTTCTAGGGGCCTTGCTGATAGACGAACTGAAGAACCGCCATCGCGAAACCGACATGACCAGCGCCTATGGCCCGCAGGCGATCATGCTGTCCGATCATGCACAGGGCTTCTTTCTGCGCGCCAACATTTGGCCGGCCGAGCAAGACGTAGCCTTGCGCGCCAGCGGTGGCGCGAGCTTCGTCTATGAACTGCCGCATGATCACAATTTCGACTTTCTCACCGTCGGCTACTTCGGTCCAGGCTATTGGAGCGAATATCACGAATATGACTATGGCAGCGTCGCGGGATATGTGGGCGAGCCGGTTGATCTGACCTTCATCGAAAAGTCGCAGCTGGAACCCGGCAAACTGATGCACTACCGTGCGCATCGCGACATTCACCGGCAATTGCCGCCCGAGAGCCTGTCAGTATCGCTCAACGTGATGCATGCTTCGCCCGCATTGGGCTGGATGGACCAGTATCAATTTGATCTGGAACGCGGCACGATTGCGGGAATATTGGGGCGGGGCAGCAGCGAAGCCTTTTTGCGGATTGCCGTGGCGATGGGTGACGAAGGCGCGCGCGATCTGGCGGCGCATTTCGGGCAGAGCCATCCCAGCGACCGAATGCGCGTGTGTGCATTTGACGCGCTTGCCAATGTTTCGGAGGATATGAGTGCGCGCGACGCGATCTGGCGGAAGGCAGAGCGTGCCGGTTCGCTGATGCTGCGCGAGGAAGCCAAGCGCCGCCGCACTACGCTGCAGCGCGCTGACGCCTAGAGAACACCGCCCGCCAGGCGATCAATCGCGCCTTGCAGAATGACCGCAGCGGCGTGGCTGTCGATGCTTTCGGCGCGCTTCGCACGGCTGAAATCCTGCGCGATCAGATCGCGTTCTGCACTGGCGGTGGACCAGCGCTCATCCCACAGCAGAATGGGTAACTCCAACGCCGTAGAAAGATTGCGCGCATAGGCACGGCTCGCCTGCGAACGCGGGCCTTCACTACCATCCATATTGAGCGGCAGACCAATGACAACGCCCTCGACCACGCGCTCCTTCACAAGCGCGCGCAGCTTCTCGGCATCCTTGCCAAATTTGCCGCGCGACAATGTTTTGGCCGCGCTCGAAAACTGCCACCCGGCATCGCAAAAGGCGGTGCCGATGGTTTTGGTGCCCAGATCGAGCGCCAGCAACACACCGCCATCGGGCAGCGCGTCGCGCATGGCGCCCGCATCTTCAGTGATCAGCGCTGCGCTGCCCATGCGCTCACTCGGTTGGCGGCATCGGCGCGCAGATTGGCCCAATACAGGGCAATGTCATAGACATGGTAATTGTTGCCCGGCAGGACGTAATTGCCCAGTTCCGGCGGCGCACCGATCATCAACAAGCCGCGCTCATCACAGCGGGCAGGGACGTAGCCCGGCACCAGCTCCGCATCGGAGAGGTCGTCATTGGGCACCAGCGTTCCGCGATTGGCGGTCATCGGTGCATCGCCGCCAACACCGCCGGTCAACGGGTTGGAACACAGGATCGGCGTCTCGCCGCGCGGCTCTCCGCTAAAACCGATCGACTTGGCGTAGGTTTCCAGCAGGTCACTCGGGTCAGCCGGTTCGGCAAAGCTCGACCAGCTGATCACACAGCCGGTCTGATCCGGATTGGCGCAAGCGTTGAGGCCCAGTTGCGGCAGATCGTGCTGGATCGAAATCGGCCAGCCAATCGGATAGGCCGCCGCAATCCGGGGTTCCAGATCAGTGCCTGCAACACGTTCCCGGATCAGGCGAAGCAAATGCAGCGCGCCTTGGCTGTGTCCGGCCAGCACAATTGGCTGATCGGGGCCAATACTGCCGAGAAACAGCTCGAACGCCTGCTCGACATCGCGATAGGCGGCATCGATTGCCATTTGCGCTTCGGGCTTCTCTGTCAGGAAGGAGCCGACTG
>CAKZSF010000278.1 GCA_937920575.1 uncultured Sphingomonadaceae bacterium
AATACCAGAACCTGGTTCAGGCGATGCAAACCGCCAAGCAATTGATGATCGACACGATGAGAACGCGCTGAGGACATTATGACTGATATCACCAATCAAGCACCCGCCGTGACCGGCAATCTGGGCAACACAATCAATTCGTTGAACGCGCCCGGTGTGCGTTCGCCATCGCCCGCCTCCAATCTGGGGCAGGCCGATTTCCTGCGCCTGCTGATCACGCAGCTGCAGCAGCAAGACCCGCTGGAACCGGTCGATAACCAGGGGATGCTCGCGCAGATGGCGCAATTCTCCAGCCTGGCCGGAACGACCGAGGGCAACGCCACGCTGGGCGATATTTCGCGCAAGCTCGACCAGTTGATC
The DNA here is from genome assembly GCA_937920575.1 of uncultured Sphingomonadaceae bacterium. Classification (GTDB taxonomy): domain Bacteria; phylum Pseudomonadota; class Alphaproteobacteria; order Sphingomonadales; family Sphingomonadaceae; genus CAKZSF01. The sequence goes on from CAKZSF010000278.1 coordinate 361, forward strand.
GCCGTGCAAGGCAACAGCCTGAACGCGGCCACTCTTCCCACCAATGACAACCCATAAGGAACCGAACCGATGACTTCATTTTACACTTCGCTGAACGGCCTGAAGAACGCGCAGACCGATCTGGGCGTAATCTCGCACAACATCGCAAACGCAGAAACGACCGGGTTCAAGAAGAGCTCCACTGAATTTGCCGATATTGTCGCCAATGGCTCCTCATCTAACCCGCGGCTGTCGCAGGGGATTGGCGCGACTGTGGCGAGCATCAATCAGAACTTCTCTTTGGGCGCAATCGAACAAACCGGGCGCAGCCTTGACATCGCGATTGATGGCGACGGCTTCTTCGGCATTCGCAATCCGGAAAGCAACGAGACCGAGTTCACGCGCAATGGCAATTTCCAGATTGATGAGACCGGAACGATTTCCAGCTTCTCGGGTCGTGTCCTGCAGATGTTTGAAACCGATGCTGCCGGCAATGTACTCAATCCGGGCACGACCACCGATACGGTGATCCCCACGACCAATGCCGGCGGCGCGGCGCTGTCCAACGTCACGATTGAAAAGAACGGCGTAATCAATGCCGCGTTTGCCGATGGGTCGACGCAAGCCGTTGGCCGCTTGGCTCTGGCGACATTTGTCGCGCCCGACGGATTGCGCGCGGTTGGCTCCACCAATTGGGAGGCGACCGGCCTGTCAGGCGGCGCGGCTTACGAAGTGCCGGGTGTTGGCCGCAATGGTCAGCTGCTTTCTGGCGCGCTGGAGCGATCCAATGTCGATCTGGCCGAAGAGATGGTCGGGTTGATCACCGCGCAACGCAATTTCCAAGCGAATGCACGGGCAATCGATACCGCCTCGCAATTCTCGCAAACCATCATCAACCTCAACTAACACCAGCTGACGGGACCTGACCAATGGACCGCATGATCTACACCGCCCTGACCGGCATGGATGCGAGCATGGCGCGGCAACGCGCGATTGCGAACAATCTTGCCAATGTCAGCACGCCGGGTTTTCGTGGGGAGAGCTTTGCCGCACTCACCATGAAAATTACCGGCGATCAGCTGGAGGCACGCAGCTTTGCCCAGGGCGGTGTGCGCGGAGTTGATCTGACGCCGGGCTCAGTCGTTCAATCCGGACGTGCGCTGGACATTGCGGTTCAGGGCGATGCGCTGATCGCGTTTCAGGGGCCGGAAGGCGGCGAGGTTTATTCACGCCGCGGCGATCTCGCGATCGGCCCCTCAGGCACGCTGGAGAACGGCGACGGGCTGCTGGTGATGGGCGAGAACGGCCCGATTGCTTTGCCCACCGGACAAGCGATCTCCATCGGCAAGGACGGGCGCATTTTTGCAAACGACCCCGCCGCGCCGGAACAGCCCGCCGAAGAAGTGGCGCGGATCAAGCTCGCCTCTGCAGAAGGCAGCACCGTTCTGAAAGGCCTCGACGGGCATTTGCGCGTTGCTGACGATGGCGTGTTGCCAGCCGACCCCACCGCCGAGGTGACCAGCGGCGCGCTCGAGCAATCCAATGTCGATAGCGCCTCTGCGCTGGTCGACATGATCGAGGCGCAACGCAGCTTTGAAATGCGCGCCAAGCTGTTCTCGACCGCCAGCGAACTGGATGAACGCGGCGCCAGCCTGATGAGCCTCAACAGCTAATTCGAACCCAACCGGAGAAATCGAAATGCCCTCCTCTGCCCTTCACGTCGCCCGCACCGGATTGGAAGCGCAAGACACGCGTATGCGCGTAATCGCCAACAATCTCGCCAATATCGGCACCACCGCATACAAGCGCGACCGCGCCAATTTTGAAACGCTTGCCTATCAGGACAACCGCGTTGCCGGGCAGCGCTCCACCGGCGAGACAGCCTATGCGACTGGCCTTAATCTGGGCACCGGCGTGAATGTGCAAGGCACCAGCCGGATCGAGACACAAGGCACGCTCAACACGACGGGCAACGCTTTGGACGTTGCATTGGACGGCAATGGCTTTTTCCAGGTCGAGCTGCCCGGCGGTCAACTCGGCTACACCCGAGCAGGCAATTTCACCATGTCTGCTGATGGCCAGCTAGTGACCCCGCAAGGCTATGCCGTGCAGCCCGCGATCCAGATTCCCAACGGCGCACAATCCATCACGGTTGCAATCGACGGCACGGTCAGCGCCGTGCTGCAGGGCGAGGTGGAACCGGCCGAGCTTGGCCAGCTGACGCTCGCCAACTTCGTCAATCCCGGCGGGCTGCAAGCCATTGGCGACAACTTCCTGGTCGAAACCGCCGCCAGCGGCGCTGCTGAATTGGGCGTCGCGGGTACCGAGGGCCGCGGCAGTATTCGCCAAGGGATGCTGGAGGCTTCCAACGTCAACGTCGTGGAGGAGCTGGTCGAAATGATCGAGGCACAGCGCGCTTACGAGATCAATTCC
>CAKZSF010000279.1 GCA_937920575.1 uncultured Sphingomonadaceae bacterium
GTTTACAAAGAATTCTCGTTCTATTCGCAACTTTTGCTCTGCTGGCCTTGGCCATCCATTCAATTATGGATTACCCCTTACGTTCGATGAGCTTGGCCACGTTGGCGGGTTTGGCATTCGGATTGTTGAGCCCGAGCGTAAAGCGGCAGCGCGGGCCCAACGAGGGCAAGAGGCGAGCGGACGATTTAGCGTGAGACGGTTCGGTGTTCAGTTCAGATTCGTTGCCTTGGGCGGCGTTGCAGCAATGCTCGGCGCTTGCCAGCCGACGCTCGAGCCCGTCGTTCCTGCCGGAGCTGCTGCCTATCAGACCATGGCTGTCGCGCGCGTTCAGCCTGTCGAATATCGTCTGCAGCCCGGTGATACCGTCAGCGTCTTGGTGTTTCAGGAACCGGATCTGACGCAAGAGAAGATGCGCATTGACCGGTCCGGCAATCTGTATTTGCCTTTGATCGGAACGGTCAAAGCGGCTGGTGAAAGCCCGAGCGATCTCGCGCGTCAAATTCAGCATTCTTACGGCATGCGGTATCTGCGCAATCCAAATGTTTCGGTGCGGCTGGACGAGACGATGAAGCAGACTGTCTCTGTTGAAGGCGAGGTCGCGCTTCCCGGCGTCTATGAAATCCAGCCGGGCCAAACCTTGCTGTCGGCTCTGGCCATGGCGCGCAGCCCTACGCAAACTGCGAAGCTGGATCAGATTCTGATCTTCCGGCAAATTGATGGGCAACGTGCCGGGGCGAGGTTTGACCTTGTTGCGATCCGATCCGGGCAAGCGGATGATCCAGAGCTGTTGCCAGGTGATGTAATCGTGGTCGGTTTCTCGTCTTTGCGCGGCGTGTATCGCGACATTCTTCAAGCGGCTCCGCTGTTTAATATCTTTACGGTGCTCGGTGATGGCAGAAACTAACGCGACCGCTGTGTCGGCGGCATCGACTGCCCTTGTGCCATATCAGGCATCGCCCGATCGCGACTCGTTTGGCGCTTGGTTGCGTTATGGCTTGGCGCTGATCACTCGCAATATCTGGCTGATCTTGATCATTCTCGCCTCTGCCATCGCGCTTGGCCTGGTCGCAACCTTGCTGGTGACGCCCAGCTACACTGCGGATGCCAGTGTCCAAATCGAAGACCAGGGAGCGCAGGTTCTGGGCGACGAGATTGATTCCGGCCAGAACGACACACCCATTTGGGACATCGAACGTTTCCTCAACACGCAGTTGGAAATCCTGAAGAGCCGTGGGCTTGCCATGCGCGTTGCGCGCAAGTTGGACTTGTTTGACGATGCCGCGTTTTTCGAGGCGCTTGAGGTTCAGCCGCTTGGCGAGAATATCGGCAACACTGTGCGGCGCGACACAGTCGTGGCCCTGCTGCAGAACAATATGCAAGTCGATTTGCCCGAAGATTCGCGGATTGCGCAGATTTCGTTCACGTCGGCTGAGCCAGAGCTGTCGGCAAAGATTGCCAATGCCTATTCAGAAGAGTTCATTCAGGCGAGTTTGCAACGCCGGTTTGATAGCTCCGCCTATGCGCGCAATTTCGTTTCCGATCAGTTGAAAGAAGCGCGAGCGCGCCTTGAGGCATCTGAGATTGAATTGAATGATTACGCTCGCCAAGCTGGACTGGTTCGGCCACGGGGTTCTTTGCGCACACGCAATGACGGACAATTGGGAGACGGACGGGCAAGCGTCACGACAGAAAGCCTCGCGCAACTGAATGAAGCCGCCAACCGCGCACAGGCTGATCGTATTGCAGCCGAAAGCCGATGGAATGCTGAACGCAGTCAGTCGCTGTTCGCCAGCCAGAATGTCCTGGCCAACCCGACCGTCCAGTCGCTGATGACGCGTCGATCGGAAGTTGAGGCACAGCTTCGCAGCGCGCAAGAGCGCTATCTGGATGAACATCCCACAGTGCAGCGCCTACAGGCGGAACTGAACAGTCTGGCCAGCGAGCTGAATCGGACGGCACGTAATGTCCGCAATTCGGTCCGCTCAGACTTTGCGGCCAGCCGTGACGCAGAATCGCGGCTGCGTCAGCAAGTCTCACGGCTGCGCAGCGAATCTCAAGCCGAACAGGATAAGGCCGTGCGGTACAACACGCTTGCGCGTGAGGCAGATATCAACCGCTCGCTCTATGAGGGGTTGTTGGAACGGTACCGCGAACTGAACGCGTCCGCTGGCCTGGCGACGAGCAATATCTCGATTGTTGACCGGGCAGAGATTCCCCAATCACCCTCCGCGCCGAGCATGGTGCGCAATCTGGCTCTCGCTTTGCTGGCGGGGCTTGGCCTCGCGGGGCTGGTGGTTCTGTTGAGAGATCAACTCGACGACCGCGTCAGAGTGCCGGAGGATATCGAGGACAAGGTACGCCTGCCAATGCTGGGCGTCATTCCGCGCGTCAGCAAAGACAGTCCGATCGACTCTCTGCACAGTATCCGTTCGCCGATCAGCGAGGCATACAACTCACTTGCCGGATCTGTGATGTATTCGACACGCGAAGGGCTGCCGAACATTCTGCTCGTCACGAGCGCGCAGCCCACAGAGGGCAAAAGCATTACCAGCTTTGCCAGCGCACATGCGCTGGCCCGGTTGGGTAAGTCTGTGATCTTGATAGACTCCGACTTGCGACGCCCCTCTTTGCACAGCCTCACGCAGCTTGAGAACAAGCGTGGCTTGTCCAGCGTGTTGGTGTCGAACGAGGATCCCGCGCAATTCTTGCAGCCATCAGGCCAAGACAATCTCGCGATCATGACGTCCGGGCCAATGCCGCCCAATCCGAGTGATTTGCTTGGCTCACCGCGGATGGCCGCTGTTCTGGAACATCTCAGTGGTCTCTGCGACGTTCTTGTTATCGACAGCTCACCCGTGCTTGGTTTGGCTGACGCGCCCATGCTCGCAGGGTTGGCTGATGCTGTTGTGTTCGTGATCGAATCCGACCGTGGGCGCAGCGGTTCATTGAAATCAGCTTTGCGCAGGCTTCGCGGCGCGCAAGCCAATCTGGTTGGCGCTGTGCTGACGAAATTTGATCCTACCAAATCAGGCAACCGCTTCTCGCAATATTATGGCTACGACTACTACCGCTACGATTCTGATGGGCCGAAAGAGGTGACAGGCTAATGCCAGCAACGGCGCGGCCATGGCTGAGCCTTTCTTTCGCGACACTCCTTTTGGCGGGTTACGCAACGTTGGCTTTGGCCTTGGGACTGGATCGCGCTGGAAAGGGCACGCTGAGTTCCTCATTTCCATCAGTGTTGCGTGCCGAAACGCTCAAAATCGATACAGCTCAGGCGATTGAAGGATCGGAGGCAGATCGAGCACTGCAGCTCGCTAGCGAAGCCGTTTCTGCCAATCCGGGCGATGCAAAGGCGCTTGGTCTGTTGGGTGCGGCGCAGTTTGCAAGCGGTGATCGGGGCGCGGCAACGCAGGCATTCGGCGTGGCTGGCCAACGTGGTTGGCGCGATCTGCCAACGCAATTGTTCTGGTTCGACAATGCGGTCCGCGCACAAGACTGGCCAGTGGCTGCTCAACGGATTGATGCCGTGTTGCGCGTTCAGCCATCATTGCCCGAAATGAGCAGCCTTCTCGCTGAAGTCGAGTTGAAAGGGGGCGACGCGCGCGCTGCCTTGGCCCGGCGCGTTACGCTCAAAAGCAGTTGGCAAAAGGCATATCTTGATAGCTTGGGCGGACTTTCCGATGCTCAACTCAATGCCAGAGGAGAGATCTTGGCCAGCGCTCCCTTGGCCAAGGCAGAGCTCGCTTGCCAACAGGTCGCGCCAATGACCGCGTCCTTGCGAGAGACCAAAAGGGGCGCACTGGCCAGCCGTATCTGGCGTTTGCATTGTGACGCGACAGATATGACTGAAGCTGTGCTGGACACAGAATTCAATTTGTTGTTGCGAGAAGTCGAGTTGCCGGGGCTAGGTTGGGCCATTGAGCCGTCGGGCGACATTGATGTTGATGTGGCAAATATTGCGGGTTCTCCAACAGTCGCGGTCGACAATGTCGGTGTGAACTTTGCGTTGGCGCTTTCGCAAAAGACGTATTTCACCGCTGGGCGGTACCGGATTGTTCCGCTCGATCTGGACGGAAACCCATTGCCGCCTATCCGCGCGGCTGTGTCTTGTGGGGGTAAGAAGGAGCTGCCGCAAAGCGCCTTCTTGGACGCTAGAGAAGCTTTTGTCTCGGTTGCCGCCAATTGTGACAATCAGCATCTCACTCTTTGGGCCGCGCCAGAGGCTGGCCGGAAGGTGATCTCGCGTTTGCAGGTTCTTCCACTTCCGTGAGCGGGCGGGCACCCCAGTCAGTGATGGTGCTGCACAACACCTATCAACAGCGCGGTGGTGAAGACGCTGTGGTCGAGCATGAGGCGGAATTGCTGAAAGCAGCAGGCCTGCGTGTCACGGTGAAGACGATTTCAAACGACCGCATCAAAAGCGTCTCGGCAAAGATTGATACGGCCTTCAAAGCGAAGGGTGACTGGGGCCTCGCGCGCGATATCGTTGCGGAGGTGCAATCACAACGAGCCCAACTGGTGCATATTCACAATTTCTGGCCGTTGGTGACGCCGGCGACTCATATTGCTTTGGCACAAGCTGGCATTGCCGTTGTTCAGACCCTGCACAATTACCGATTGCTGTGTGCCAATGGGATGCTGCTGCGAAATGGAATGGTCTGCGAAGATTGCATCACTGGATCGCGCCGCAATGCGATCAGGCATCGCTGCTATCGTGGTTCTATCGCTGGCACGGCGGCGGCATTGGCAATGCAAGAGGCGAGCATACACAACCCAACGTGGGTAAACTCAGTATCAAAATTTATTGCCCTGACCGACTTTGCGAAATGCAAATTCGTGGCTCAAGGGCTGCCCGAGTCCAAGATTGTGATCAAAGGGAACTCGCTCGCCGATCCGCTTGAGGGCGGGATGAGAGAGACAAACAGGGACGGTTTCCTGTTTGTTGGGCGGATCGCTGAAGGCAAGGGAGTTGAGCTCCTGACTGAGGCGGCTCGGCAATTTCCGCAGTCATCCTTCACCATTGTGGGTGACGGGCCGCTCAAACAGCGTTTGGAAGAAGACGCGCCAGACAATGTGGTGTTTGCAGGAGAAATTTCGCGGGCGGACGTGTTTGCTGCAATGGCTAAAGCGCGATGGCTCGTCCTTCCTTCGACTTGGTATGAAGGATTCCCGATTTCGCTGGTGGAAGCGTTGGCGCATGGCTTGCCAGCGATTGTCCCGTGTATAGGTGGCCTATCAGATATCATTGGCGATGGGGCGGCAGGACTGCTGTTTGAACCAGGTGACCTGAGGTCTTTGGTCAAGCAAATCGAACGGGCTGCTGATCCCGCGCTTAGCGCTCAGAAGAGGCGCGGTGCGCGGGCGCAATACGAGAACGCATTCAATCCTGATGCGGCTAGGGATGCGCTGTTGGAGGTCGATACTCACGCGCTGGACGATTCGGCGCTGATGGAGCAGCGGTGTGACAGTGGCTGATCAATCGAACAAGCCCGTATCGTTGACGCAAATCAGTGCGATTGGCGTGCGTGTCGCTGGTGCAGGTTTGGGATTCCTTGCGACATTGTACGCGACCAATCTGTTGGGTGCAGACTTGGCCGGCGTGTTTTTCGCCAGTGTGGCGTGGGCTGGCTTTTTGGCGATTGTTGCGCGCTGGGGCATGCAAGACGTGATGATGCTATCCCTACCGGCGCTGCAGAAGCGAGCAACGGCTGAGCAAATGGCTGGTCGCATCGCCAGCTTCTTCCGCATGCTTATCGCCCGACTTTTAATTCTGTCGATGATCTGTGTGCTTGTTTGGATAGTGTTGGGATATCTGGACTTGGATCTGCAAATGTCCGTTCCAACGATTGCCGCGCTTGCGGTGGTTACTGCGCTTCTTCAACTTCTCAGTACCCTCACCAAGGCGCGGGGTAAGCCGGTGCTGGCATTTGCGGGCGAACTGGCGATCCCACCGATGTTGGTACTGATTGCGCTGTTCGTTTCGTCCAAGTCGGCATCAGAAACTGGCGTGGTTGAAACGACTGTAGCTTATGCCACCTCTGCTCTTGCGGGTGCCGTTCTGCTCGCCTTTGTGTCGCGACGGCAATTCGCCAAGAGCGGCACACCCAAAAAAGTGCCGCGCAAATTGGCGAGCAGAGCAGGCACTTTCGCCACTATCGAGTTGGCCTTGTTCTTGACCGCTTTCTCATCCGTCATGCTCATGCCTTTCCTGTTGGGCGCGGCGGAGACAGGCGCATTCAATCTCGCTTTGCGGATCGTTGCGGTGGCTACGTTGGTGCCGTCAACAGTAGCGGCTGTCATCACGCCCGCATTGGTACGCGCAAGTGGGGCTCAGACGTCAAATCGTCGTGAGCTGGTGCGGCAAGGGCGATGGGTGATGGCTTTGTGTGCTGTTGTTTATGCTTTGGGAGTCGGGCTGATCGGGCCGCATGTTCTGCAATGGGCAGGAGATGAATTTGTGAGTGCACAGACCGCTATGTATTATATGATGGCGGGGTTCGCCGGTGGCCTGCTGTTGGGCCCGACCGGTGTTCTGCTGGCGATCGATGGCCGAGAGAAAGTTGCGCGGGCAGTGGCCGTGTGGGCCGCAATCCTGACGTTGGCGGCGTTGGTGGTGGCTACGCCGATTTTCGGATTGGAGGGGGCTGCTGCTGTCGTCGGCGCAAGCTTCTTCTTGCAGCGTTTGGTGCTGTTCCTTGCCGAACAACGAAAGCCGAAAGCGGCCTAGCCGCGCCAGTCTCCGGACATTTGCTCAATCGAAGCCATCAGCGCGAATTTGGGCGCCAGAACGCAATACCG
>CAKZSF010000280.1 GCA_937920575.1 uncultured Sphingomonadaceae bacterium
CGGGTGCGGTATTGCAGACGCGGTTTCAGAGCCTCTCGGGCTGTGCGCGTCATGGAAAAACGTTCAAATTTGGTGGCCTTGGGTGGAGACACTTCGGTCCACCATGGGCGGCTGAGGATCGAGAAGATCATCGGCCGCAAATGCTCGCCGCGATTGCCCTGCCCCTGATGCCACACGCGGAAATCCCACAAAGCGACCGAGCCGGGTTCAAGCACTGGCGCGAAATCCGCTGCACCCTCCACCCCATTGGGTTGACGATGGCTGCCCAGCCAGAAGGCGGTGCGCCCGCTCACCTCGTCCATCCGCACCAAAGGCACAGACACGGCATAGGCGAAGGCTGGCAGCATATGATCCAGCGCCGCCTCTGGAAACAGCTTGGCGTCGGGATGCGCGTCCTGATCGGGTGCGCCGGGCATGGAAACCAGCACGCCATACGTGTCGATCATAAACAGATCGCCCAGCAAGGCCTTGGCGATCTGTTCCACCGCTTCAGATAGCAAAACGGCTGGATCGGCTAGGGGGCCATCGACCACCACAGGCGCGGTGTGGCGCCCCACATACGGGCCGGTCTTCTCCGCCTCGTCAGGAACGCCGTAATCGGGATGATGCGTCTCGATATGGGTCTTGCACGCAGCCAGCAGCGCCGGGTCAATCAGGTCGTCAAGCACGACTGCGCCATCGCGGCGCAGCGCCTCTGTCGCGGTGGCCAACGCAGCCTCGTGATCCGCGCCTTCGGCAAAGGACACGCGCACGCCCGCTGGCGTCTCTGCCAAATCGGGTGCCTCAGGGGCAGAAGAGGCGGCCATCGCCTCAGCCATCCTGCGGCTCGTTGTCCGAATGATCACTGGTGGGAGCATCGTCGTCGCGCTGGCTGCGATCCACTGGCGTGCTGTTACGCCGGTGTTCGCGTTGGGCCTCGCGCTTGTCAGCGATGCGCATGCGCATACCCGCAGTGATCCGCCGTAGCACAGGATCGATATCGCCCAGAATTTCCTCGGCCTTGATCCGCATCACGCGAATCCCGACGCTTTCAAGGCTCTTGTCGCGGCGTTTGGAAAGCGCCTCGTTGTCGTCCTCCTCCTCGATCATGATCGCCATGCCGAGCGGGTGACAGTTGAAATCGACAATCGCGCTGCCGACCACCGCGTGGCGCTTAAACGTGTAGCGGCCCATATCGGCATCAGCGAAACGCTTGGCGAGAGCTTTGTGGGCCTCGCTGGAAAAGCGCCGTTTCTCGCGCGCTTGCTCGTGCAGCACGTCCAGCCGCTTGTCAGAGATTTCCCACCCCCGGCCACGCTTCTTGAGGGCCGGTGGTGCGTCTTCCGCAGACGTGTCGCGCAGATTGAGGGTTTTGCGGTCGGTCATTGCTACACGCTCTCCGGATCGATCGACCCAAAATCCGCTAGAGCCTTTCGATACTCAGGAATAAGCATAAGCGCTTTGTGAGCTTGTTCAGGGTCCGCTTTGTCCACGACCACCATATGGACAAATTGCTTCATCAACATGTTCAATTGTTCGTCCGGCGTTGCATCAGAAAAATCTTGGTTGCACGCCCCCCAAGAGCAATCGTACCTAGGATCATCTTCATGACCTTTCCGTACCACTTCCACTGCGGGCAACTCAGGGTTGTCGCGCGCGTCCCAAATGATTTGAACCTCAGCTAAAGGCACGTCGTATTCGCGATCCATCGCCTCAAACCTCTTCCGGGAAGATAGTAACATCGTCGCCCCGGACTTGATCCGGGGCAAGGCTGCCTTCTGACGAAGTGCAACAAGTAAGCCTGATCCCGGCTCGGAGGCCGGGATGACGAGATTGGAAAGTGTGGTTCATCCTACCGACCCCTCAAGCGAAATCGCCAGCAGCTTCTGCGCTTCGACGGCAAACTCCATCGGTAGCTCTTTCAGAACCTCTTTCGCAAAGCCGTTGACGATCAGCGCCACGGCCTCTTCCTCATCCAGCCCGCGTTGCATTGCGTAGAACAGCTGGTCGTCGCTGATCTTGCTCGTCGTCGCCTCGTGCTCGATCTGCGCGCTCGGGTTCTTCACCTCGATATAGGGCACGGTGTGCGCGCCGCAGGTGGAGCCGAGCAGCAGCGAGTCGCATTGCGTGAAATTGCGCACGCCATCCGCATTCGCGCCCACGCGCACCAGCCCGCGATAGGTGTTGTTCGATTTGCCCGCCGAAATGCCTTTGGAGATGATCGTGCTACGCGATCCCGCGCCGTTGTGGATCATCTTCGTGCCGGTGTCGGCTTGCTGGTAATTGTTGGTCACCGCGACCGAGTAGAACTCGCCCACGCTGTCTTTGCCATTGAGCACGCAGGACGGGTATTTCCACGTCACCGCGCTGCCCGTTTCGACCTGCGTCCAGCTGATCTTGCTGCGATCGCCCTGACACAGGCCGCGCTTCGTCACGAAATTGTAAATCCCGCCCTTGCCCTCGGCATCGCCGGGATACCAGTTTTGCACGGTCGAATATTTGATCTCTGCATCTTCCATCGCGACCAGCTCGACCACGGCGGCGTGCAGCTGGTTCTCATCGCGCATCGGCGCGGTGCAGCCTTCCAGATAGGACACATAGCTGCCCTTCTCCGCGACAATCAGCGTCCGCTCAAACTGGCCGGTGTTTTCGGCGTTGATGCGGAAGTATGTGCTCAGCTCCATCGGGCAGCGCACACCCTCTGGGATGTAGACGAATGTCCCGTCGGAGAAGACCGCGCAATTGAGCGTCGCGAAGTAATTGTCACGCTGCGGCACGACCTTGCCGAGCCACTTTTTGACCAGATCGGGATATTCCTTGATCGCCTCCGAAATCGAGAGGAAAATCACGCCCGCTTTCTTCAATTCCTCGCGGAATGTGGTCGCGACCGAGACGCTGTCAAACACGGCATCCACGGCAACTTTGCGCGCGCCCTTTACGCCAGCGAGCACTTCCTGCTCACCCAGCGGAATGCCCAGCTTGTCATAAACGTCCTTGATCGCCGGATCGAGATCGTCGAGCGAGTCCAGCTCCGGCTTCTTCGTCGGTGCGGCATAGTAATAGGCGTCCTGATAATCGATTTTCGGATAGCCAACTTTGGCCCAATCCGGCTCTTCCATTGTCTGCCAAAGGCGAAACGCTTTCAGCCGCCATTCCAGCATCCATTCCGGCTCGCCCTTCTTACCCGAAATGAACCGGACGGTGTCTTCGGTTAGACCCTTCTCGGCGAATTCAGTGTCGATGTCGGCTGACCAGCCATGTTCATAGTCAGCAGCTTTCGCGGCCGCTTCCTTGGCATCCTGGTCAATTTCTGGGGCATCCATCTCTGAACGGTCCTGGGTATCCACGCGATCGGTCATGCCGGTTCCTCAATTCGTGCGAGTTGGGTGAGCGGCACATCCGCGAGCGCGCTCCGCAGTGCGGCGTTGACCACAGGCCAATGCGGGCGCACGCTGCAGCCGGTTTCGTAATCACAATCATGCGAATCGACACAGGCCGTCAGCGCAATCGGCCCTTCGACCGCCTCGACAATATCCGCCAATGTGATCGCCGCAGCAGGCCGCGCGAGCTGCAATCCGCCCCCCGCGCCGCGCACCGAGCGGATCAGGCCCGCGCCCGAAAGCTTGCTGACCAGTTTTTGCACCGTCGGTGCGGGCAAGCCCGTTTCGCGAGCCAGCTCTGCAGCGGACACGCGCTCACCCCCGCAATGGCGGGCGGCGGCGCTCATCGTAACGACAGCGTAATCGGCTAGATTGGATAGTCTCATGCACACTCAACTCTAAATCGGACTGCTTAGTTCCGATTTGGGCAGCTATGCGCCGAAATCCGTCATTTCAAGGGAAAACCCCTTGTTGCGAGTCGTTAGCATTCTCGTGGCTACGCACGCCGTCCGGCGCGCGACATCCTCGCTTCCGGCCAGCCAAGCTGGCCTCGCTGCGGGCGCCCGGTCGGGCTTGCGGTGCAAAGCACCGAAGCTCTCCGCCTGGTCACGGTAGTCAGCGCGCGACTGCGCGTCGTTCTACGATCTGCTACTTGGAGCAATTGCGGCGCGACCAGCGACGCCAGAGCGTGACCACGCGACGGGCGTTAGCCCGCCCCCTCGGAGGTGTTCGCGCAGCGAACTACCGTGAGAGCAAAAACCCTAACCCTTAACCACCCTCTTTCACCTCTGCCACCCAAGCATCCACCTGCTCTTCCAGCACAGACAGCGGCACGGGTCCGCTTTCCAGCACGGTGTCGTGGAAGCCGCGAATGTCGAATTTGTCGCCCAACTCGGCCCGCGCCTTCTCGCGCACTTCCATGATTTTCAGCTTGCCGATCATATAGGCCGTCGCTTGGCCGGGATAGACGATGTAGCGCTCAATCGCCTTGCGGATATCGCCATCGGGATTGGGTGTGTTGTCGGTGAGATACTGGATCGCTTCCTCGCGGCTCCAACGCTTCTCGTGGATGCCCGTGTCGACCACCAGACGGCAGGCGCGCCACAGCTCCATTCCCAGCCGGCCAAAGTCGGAATAGGGATCGGTGTAGAAACCCATTTCCTTGGGCAATTCCTCTGAATACAGCCCCCAACCCTCAGTGTACGCCGTCACCCCGCCAAAGCGGCGGAAGGGTGGCAATTCGCCCATTTCGGTCTGCAGGGCGCGCTGCAAATGGTGGCCGGGCGAACCCTCGTGATAGGCGAGCGCTTCCAGCTCGTTTTTGCTCATGTCACGCAGATTATACAGGTTCACATAATATGTGCCGGGGCGCGAACCATCGGGCGCGGGGCTTTGGTAAAACGCTTTGCCAGCACTCTTCTCGCGGAAAGCCTCAACCGGCTTGATGATCATTGGCGCTTTGGGCAGGCGGCCGAAATATTCGGGCAGCTTGGCCTCCATTTTCCGCAGCACCGCATTGGCATCAGCGAGATATTCCTCCCGCGTGGTGTAGAAGAAGCGGTCGTCATTGCGGGTGTATTGGAAGAATTCCTGCAACGTCCCCTCAAAGCCAACCTTGGCCATGATCGCGCGCATCTCACCATGAATGCGCTCGACCTGCTCGAGGCCGATATTGTGAATCTCGTCAGCCGTCAGATCGGTGGTGGTGTAGTTCTTGAGCAGCGCGTTGTAGTAATTCGCGCCATCGGGCAGCCGCCACACGCCATCATCGGTCGGCGCAATCGCCTCTTGGCGCTTCATTTCGGCGAGCAGGCGTTGATAGGCTGGAACAACGCTTTCCCACCAAACATCTTTCGCGCCACCATCAAGGCCGAGTTTGAGGGAGTCATCATCGAGCTTTTCAATCTTCTTCCTGAAATCGACGAGGATTGCGTTTCCATCACCGCCATCGAGCAGATTCTCAATGTCTGAGATGACATAGGGGTAAACCCATTTGGGCGGCATAACCCCATTCTCGGCCCGTTCACGCGCCTCGGCTGTCAAAGTGTCAAGCGCAGGCGCAATACCCGCGAGGCGCTCAACATAGGCCAAGGCGTGCTCTTCGGTATCAATTCGATGAATGTTGATCAGAAACGCCGGAATCCCGCTCTGCGCGCCGCGCATCTGGTTGAACAGATAGACGTTGTCGCGATATTTGTGGTTGCGCTCGGCGCGCTCGACCATTGCCTCGAACAGGCGGAAAGACCGATTGTCTTCATCGTTCAGTTCAGCCGATCCAAATTGCGAGCGCATTGCTGCAAGGCTGCTCAGCATATGTTGGTGATCGCGGACTGCTGCCGCGTCGCTGGGATCATCCCATTTGCCATAATCGGCATCGCGAATGCCGCGATAGGATTTGGACTGCGGCGACAGCTCCAACCGCTCCTGGTTATACGTCTCAAAGAAGCTGGCCAGCTCTTTCGATACATATTCGGGCGACGGGCTGACCTTCAGCGCAGCAGACGTCGCAGGGGCCGCCGGTGCTTCGGGCGCGGGCGCTGAGCCGGTTGTGCTGCACCCTGCCAAAATCGCCGGGATTGCTACGAACGTAAGGAGCCGTGTTGTCTTGAGCATATGCTTAGTCCTGTGTGTCTTTATCATCGTCACCGAAAACGCCCGGCATGGATTTAACTGGTCGATAGCCTTTTGGGTCCAGCGATTTCGACACCAGTGAATCCTTCGGATCGCCGAGCTTCTTCGGCGTCTTGCCCGTGTAGCGGTTGATCTCGCGAATCATATGCGATTGATCGGTGAACGCTTCGGCCAATTCTGCATCCGCCTCTGCCGAATCACCCGCGTGAGTCATCAGCGTGGCCGCGCGCTGCGCGCGGTATCGACGCACCAGTTTTGACGGTGGCAGGCCGAAAAACTGTGCGACCAGTCGCTGCGCCTGGCGCTGAGAGTAAGGGAGCAGCGGATAGAGATCTTCCACTTTTGGGCTGACGGAAGAGTTGAGCCATTCGAGCGTGAGCCTAATCGTCTTTTGGTGCCGCTCGCTGACAGGCCGGATCGCCGCCTCCAGCAGGTCCGACAGGCGCTCTGCAATATCGGCATAGTCTGCAAGGCCCGCGTCCAAATCCTTTGCGCATTGCTTCCGCAGATCGAGGATCGCTTTGCCCAGCACATCCTCTGACCGAACAAGCGTGTCATGCTCAATATCGGCGCGAATGCCGGTAATCGCCGTCCAGCCCAGCTGCGTCAGCGCTGCGCCAATCGAACTGACCGGCCCTTTCAGCTGATATTGGGCGGCGAGGCTCATCGGCGTCATAAAATAGGTTTTGGGCAAGGCCTGTGGCGCAGTCTTGGGGAAGCTGATTGTGCCAGTGCCGTGAAAAAACAGGAACAATTGCCCGCCCACTGCAGGCAATGTCTCTTCGATTTTGGGCAGCGATGTTTCGAACAAATAGATGCTGTTGAGATAGGGTTTTAGCGAAGCACGAACGGGCAAGAACTCAAAGCGAAACGGAGGCTCCTGCCCCGTCTGCTGCCCAATGGTGTGCGACTCGCGACCGTTACCGGTCTTATTGTTCTGCCCCATGAGCGAGAGCATAGCGCAAAAAAAGAGGGCGGCTAGTCCCGTAAGGAATAACCGCCCTTTTCAAGTCGAGAACTCTCTGCGTGTTGCGTCGAGCCCTTCGGGTCGCAGACATCCTCTAGCGACTTGTCGACCGCGTGAATTGTACGAAAACGACAAATTTGGACCTGATTGAGAAAAATCTCGCACGAATCTGCGGAATTTGAGACCGCCAAGGTTCGACAGTGACCCACAGCTTTGCCATAGGCTGCGCCCATGCTGTTTGACCTTATCAAGCCCGCCATCTTTGCGCTCGATCCAGAGCGGGCGCACCGTTTGAGCATCGCAACCATGCGCGCCGCACCGGCTGCGCCTGCCCAGCGCGCGGGCGGGCCATTATCCGTCAATATTGCCGGATTGGCATTTCCCAATCCAGTGGGGCTCGCCGCCGGCTACGACAAAGATGCTGAGGTACCCAACCAGATGCTGGGGCTGGGCTTTGGCCATGTCGAAGTCGGGTCAATCACGCCACGTCCGCAAGAGGGTAATCCCAAGCCACGTCTGTTCCGGCTGCCGCGCGACAAGGCAGTGATCAACCGCATGGGTTTCAACAATGCCGGGGCCGATGCGGCGCTTGAACGGTTGGGGCAGCGCAAGCGCAATGGCATTCTGGGCATCAATATCGGCGCCAACAAAGACAGCGCGGACCGCATTGTCGACTATGCCGTGATGACGAAACTGATGGCGCCCTATGCTGATTATCTGACGGTCAATATTTCGAGCCCCAACACGCCGGGCCTTCGTGCGTTGCAGGATGAAAGCGCGCTGACCGATTTGATTGGTGCAGTGTTTGAGGCGCGCGGGCCAGACGGTCCGCCCGTATTCCTGAAAGTCGCGCCTGATCTCGAGCCGGCCGATATTGACGCGATTGCGCGAATCGCAGGCGACAGCGATCTGGCCGCGCTGATCGTGTCCAACACCACCATTTCGCGGCCGGATCTTGCATCGCGCGACAAGGGCGAGACGGGCGGTTTGTCAGGTGCGCCGCTCAAACCGCTCGCCCAGCAACGTATGCGCGATTTCCGCAAGGCCACAGGCGGCGCCATCCCGCTGATCGGTGTCGGCGGCATCGCCAGCGCCGAGGATGCTTGGGATCGGATCAAGGCAGGGGCGAGCTTGGTGCAGCTCTACAGCGCGTTGGTCTATGAGGGACCGGGTCTAGCCCGCAAAATCAACCACGGGCTGAAGGCGATAATGCGGCGCGAAGGCATCAGAACCATTGCCGAAGCGGTCGGAACCGAATAGCCCTTGGCGTCATGATACGACGGACATTCTTCGCTTCTTGTCTGGCGCTGGGCGGTAGCCTCGCTCTGACAGCCTGCTCCTTCCCAGACGAGGTCGCTAGCGCAAGCAGTGCCGCCGCCTTGCAAAATGCAGGAGCGGTGTCCGCCGCAGACCCGCGCGCGGAGGAGGCAGGCTACGAAATTCTACGCCAAGGGGGCAACGCGACCGATGCGGCGCTGGCTGTGATGCTGGCGCTGACTGTCGTCGAACCACAAAGTTCAGGCATCGGCGGTGGCGGCTTTTACGTCCACGCCAATCCCGATGGAGCCGTGACATCGCTGGATGGTCGCGAGACAGCACCGATTGCCGCTGGCCCCGACTGGTTTCTGGATGAGGAAGGCGCGGTCAAACCGTTCCGCGACGTCGTCAGCACAGGCCTGAGCATCGGGGTGCCGGGCAATATTGCGCTCGCCGCCAAAGCGCATGAGCGGCACGGCAAGCTTTCCTGGAAGGCGTTGTTCCAGCCCGCCATCCGGCTTGCGCGCGATGGGTTCCGGGTGACGCCGCGCCTGCACAACTCGCTGGGGCGTGAGCGGTCACGATCAAAGAATGATCCGGCGAGCCTTGCGCTGTACTACACCGCTGAAGGCGAGCCAGTCGCAATTGGCTCCACCATCACAGTACCGGAACTTGCCGACACGCTGGAGGCCATCGCCAACAAAGGGCCGAAGGCTTTCTACGAGGGCGAAACCGCCACCGCGATGGCCGCGACCATCTGGCAAGCCACCCCCGGCGCACGCGGGATGACGGCCAGCGATGTTGAGAACTACCAGTCCAAGCAGCGCGAGCCGGTCTGCAGCACGTATCGCGGCTACAAAATCTGCGGGATGGGGCCGCCTTCATCCGGCGGCATCGCAGTGTCACAAATGCTGGGGCATTTGGAGCGGTTTGATCTGGCGGCGCTTGGCCCCAACTCAGCCAAGGTCTGGCATTTGCTGCTCGAATCGCAACGGCTCGCCTATGCTGATCGGGCGCTCTATGCAGCGGACAGCGATTATGTCGAAGTGCCCGTCTCGGGCCTGATTGACCGTGCCTATCTGGCTCAGCGCAGCGCTTTGATTGATCCG
>CAKZSF010000281.1 GCA_937920575.1 uncultured Sphingomonadaceae bacterium
CCTTGGACCAGTCGCCAACCGTCCCCATCCACAGGCTGAGTGACGCGATGGCAGCGGTTTCGCCGCGCAAGATCCGCGGCCCAAGGGTGATGGCGCGCGCCATCGTGTGCGCGCGGATTGCGTCGCGCTCGGCGTCGTCAAACCCACCTTCGGGGCCAATCAGAATAGCGGCGGGGCCAGCGTGCGCAGCGAAGGCAGCGGCGGCTGGTTCGCCGCCCAGTTCATCGGCGAAGAACAATGCGCGGCCAGTGGGCCAGTCGCGCAGCAGGGCGTCGAGCTTTTGCACGGCAGCAAGCCCTGGCAAGGCGGTGCGGGCGCATTGCTCGGCCGCTTCGGTGATCAATGTTTGCGCGCGTGTGGCATTCAGCTTGTCAGCAACGCAGCGCCGCGTCAGCACCGGATGGATGGCACGAACGCCTAGCTCGGTCGCCTTTTCCAGCACGATATCAAAGCGATCCTTCTTGAGCAGGGCAGGACACAGCCACAGATCAGGCACTTGCTCGCGAGATCGAAGCCGCTCGTCCACGCTGACAGTGACACGGCGCTTGTCCGCCTCAGCCACTTTCGCGGCCCATTCGCCCGTCACATTGTCGCATAGGATCACTGCGTCGCCCGGCGCAATCCGCATAACGCGCGCTAGATAATGCGCCTGTTGGCCCTCCAGCGCAAAGATGCGCCCTTCGCCCAGCTCGTCGCTGATGAACAGACGCGGCGCGCTGCGCGGGGGCCAGGCGGGTGTTGCAACCATGGCTTTTCACTAGTCGCACAGGCGGCTAGGTAGCAAGCCATGAACGCGCCAGAAATCGTCCCTGACACGCAGCATCGCGGCATCATCGCCAGCCTGCCACAATTGCCGCGCGATCTTGCGCAGTTGGCGCGGTTTGATCGGCCGATTGGTTGGTGGCTGCTATTTTGGCCGTGCCTGTGGGGGCTGTGGTTGTCGGGGCAGGGGCTGCAATGGCAACTCGCGCTGTGGTTCTTGCTCGGCAGTATCGCGATGCGCGGCGCGGGTTGTGTCTACAACGATATTGTCGATGCGGATCTCGACAAACAGGTTGAGCGAACGGCGTTGCGCCCCGTTGCCAGCGGACGCGTTTCCAAAAAGCTCGCTTGGGGCTGGTTGATCACTTTGTGTTTGATCGGCTTGTTGGTGCTGTTGCAATTGCGTCCGACGGCGCAGTTGGTGGCGCTGGGCAGCCTCGCTTTAGTGGCCGCCTATCCCTTCATGAAGCGCATCACATGGTGGCCGCAGGCGTGGCTGGGCATGGTGTTCACCTGGGGGGCGCTCGTGGGTTGGCTCGCATTCCGCGATGACCGGCTGGAGGTGATGGCTGCGCTCTATGCGGGCGCGGTTCTGTGGGTGATCGGCTTCGACACGATCTACGCCTTGCAAGACAAGGAGGATGACGCGCTGGTTGGCATCCGTTCCAGCGCCTTGCGATTGGGCGGTAAAGTGAAGCAAGGCGTGGCACTGTTCTACACCGGCGCCGTGGCGCTGTGGGCGCTGGCTGTGTGGATGCTCCGGCCCGATTGGGTGGCGCTCCTCGCACTGCTGCCCATGGCGCTGCATTTGCTGTGGCAAGTTTCGACGCTCGATCCCGACGATGGCGACAACGCGCTCGACCGATTCCGCTCTAACCGCTTTGCCGGTTTCCTGATGGCGATGGCCTGCCTGGTCGTTGGCAACGCATAAGGGGCAGGGCGGATGTGCAACCTTTACCGCATGACCAAAAACGCCGACGAGGTCGCCAAGTGGTTTGATGCGATCAATGATGCGCAGGGGCGCAATTTCGGCAGCGAAGTCTATCCCGGCTATCCTGGACTCGTTGTGGCCGAGGGCAAACTGCAAGCGATGAGCTGGGGCTTCCCGCTCTCGCTCAAGGGCAAAAGCGGAAAAATGCTCAAGCCCAAACCAGTCAACAATGCCCGCACTGACAAGCTCAAGAGCTTCTTCTGGCGCGACAGTTTTGAGAACCGCCGCTGTCTGATCCCGCTCACCGGATGGGCTGAGGCGCAAGGGCCGAAGGGCAGCATGACTCGCACTTGGATGAGCGTGCCGGATGGCGAGAATACGCCGGAAGAGCCCCTGTTCGCCGCCGCCGGCGTATGGCGTGTGAGCGACGAATGGGGCCCAGTCTATTCGATGATTATGACAGAGGCGGCTGGCCCTGCCGCGCAGGTGCACAGCCGCATGCCGGTTATCCTGTCGCCTGACGATTTCGCCACATGGCAGACAGCCACACCGCAAGTCGCGTTCGACTTTTGCCGCGCATGGGCTGGGCCGTTGGTGATCGATGCAACGGATGATCCGTGGTTTCGCAAGAAGGGGACGTGATCCTGTTCGGCTCTTCGCGTGGTTCAAACATCGGTTCGCGCAAGATTGGCTCGTTCATGACGTGCCCCCTGCATAGCTGACCACTTCAAACTCGATCCCGTCCCAGTCGAAGAAATAGAAGCGGTCGCCCGGGTCATAATCATCATGGCCGAAAGGCTTCAGCCCATGTTTGGCGACGACAGCCTCGGCAGCCGCCAGATCATCGACCAGCAACCCGACGTGGTTGAGCGGTTGGCCCTTGGCAAAACCGCCTGTCACATGCGCGCCGGTGTAGAACGCGACATATGTTCCGCCATTGCCCGGCTCTCCGACATGAATTGTGTGACCAGTCTTGGCAGAGGGGCCGCTCCAGCGCTCCTCCCAACCCAGCAGATCCGCGAACAATAGCGCCGACCGATTCGGGTCAGTGACGCTTAGATTGGCATGCTCAATGCGACCGCGTGGTATAACTTTTGACATAAAAACACTCCTGTAAGCTTCGGAAAATACGAAGATTTTTCCATCTTCGAATCAAAGTGTTTTGCGATTATGCAATCTCAAGCTAAGGTGAGGTCAAGCCTTTGTTGAATAAATTTGCCTAGAAGCAAATGGCAGCGGGGCAGACGGGGGCGTGTTTAATGCAAGAGAGATTTCTAACGATTGGCGCGTTGGCCAAACGCACGGGCGTGGCGGTTAGCGCAATACGGTTTTACGAGGAGAAGAGGCTGCTCGAACCGATCCGCACCAGCGGCAACCAGCGCCGCTTCCTGCGCAGCGATATCCGCAGGATCAGCTTTATTCTGATCGCACAAAAGCTCGGACTGGGCCTGACAGAGATCGAAAAAGAGCTGTCGAAATTGCCGCAAGGGCGCACGCCCAC
>CAKZSF010000282.1 GCA_937920575.1 uncultured Sphingomonadaceae bacterium
AGCGTTTGTCGCTGGGTCCGCTGCATCCGGCCCTGCCAGCGCATCCAGCAGCGCCGCCGCTCCTGCAACGGTCCGCGTCATTGGTCCGGCGGTATCCTGTGTTGACGATATCGGCACCACATGCGTGCGGCTGATCACGCCTACGCTGGGTTTAAAGCCGACAATTCCGTTGATGCTGGCCGGGCATGTGATCGACCCGTTGGTTTCTGTGCCAATCGCTGCCCAAGCCAGTCCGGCGGCAACCGCCGCACCGCTTCCAGAGGAGGAACCGCACGTGTTGCGATCGATCGCATGCGGATTGCGTGTTAGCCCGCCCACAGCGCTCCATCCGCTGGTAGAGCGGTTGTCGCGAATGTTCGCCCATTCGGACAGGTTGGCTTTGCCCAGCACCACGCCGCCCGCCTTGCGTAAATTCGCGATCATCGGCGCATCGCGCCCGGTCATATTGTGTTGAAGCGCAAGGCTGCCCGCTGTCGTTGGCAACTCGCGTGTCTCGATATTGTCCTTCACCAACACGGTGCGCCCCGCGAGGGGAAGACCAGCCGCCTCGGCAGCGGCCGCTTCCTGAGGAGCGTTGGCGTTGAGCGCAATGACGGCGTTGAGATCTCGCTCCGTGCCTTCGGCCGCTTCGATTGCAGCAATTTGCTGAGCCGCAATGGCTGATGCGCCTGTTTGATCAGTGGAGGGGGTTTCTGATGTTTGGGCAACAGCCTGTGTCGAAGCGGTCAAAAGAGCGAGCGTGATCAGAGATTTTTTCATGCTGCGCATCATGACACGCCGCGCAACCGACGCAAGGCCGTGGCGAATTGCAAAGGCCGTTTATGCGATCACTGTGGCGTGCGGAACAGTTCTCAGTCTGGTGCTTTTACTAAGAAAATGCCGCGCACAATCAGAATTGATCCCAACGCTCCAGTTTTCGATAAATGGTTGAAGGACTGACTCCCAGAGACTTTGCAGATTGAACGATGTTGCCCGCATGCAAACGGATCCGCTCTCGCACGGCCATCTCTTCGATCTGATCGAGCGTCAGGTCTGGCGCGAGCGCTGCCGATGCAACAGCATCACCTCTACTGGCTTCCGGCGCTTCTGATGGCATTGATCCTGCCGGACCTTGGAAAGCCTTCGCCGGGACTTCCCGGATAGCGCCAATTTCAAGCTCTTCACCTTTGCCCATAACGATCGCGCGCCGGATGGTGTTTTGCAGCTCGCGGACATTGCCGGGCCAGCTGTGCGTTAGCAAAAACTCCCGACCTGCATTGCTGAGGGACTCGATCTCGCGCCCTTCTTCGGCGCCAAACCGCTCGATAAAGGATTGCGCAATTTCCAACACATCCCCGCCCCGGTCCCGCAGCGGCGGAAGTTCGAGCGGGATCACATTGAGCCGATAGTACAAATCCTCTCGGAAGCGCCCTTCGGAAACTTCGAAAGCTGGATCGCGATTGGTTGCGCAAACAACCCGCACATCGACCGGCTCAGGAGTGCTCGCCCCAACTTTCTGGATCATGCCAGTCTGGAGGAAACGAAGCAGCTTAACCTGCAGTTTCAGCTCCATTTCGCATATTTCATCGAGGAAAAGCGTACCGCCATCGGCGGCCTTGGCCGCACCGATCCGGTTTTCCAGAGCGCCGGTGAAGGCGCCTTTGACATGCC
The DNA here is from genome assembly GCA_937920575.1 of uncultured Sphingomonadaceae bacterium. Lineage (GTDB taxonomy): Bacteria > Pseudomonadota > Alphaproteobacteria > Sphingomonadales > Sphingomonadaceae > CAKZSF01. The sequence goes on from CAKZSF010000282.1 coordinate 1,651, forward strand.
CGAACAGCTCGGATTCCAACAGGTTTTCCGGGATCGCTCCGCAGTTGATTGCGATAAACGGCTTCTTCGCCCGTCGGCCAGAGCGATGGATCGCTTCTGCGGCGACTTCTTTGCCGCTGCCGCTTTCGCCAGTGATGAACACACCCGCTTTGGAATCGCCAATATTTTCAATCGCGCGATAGACGGCCTGCATCACAGGAGAGCTGCCTACAAATCCGTGAAAGCGGTCTTTCGTTTTGCTCGACCGGACGGCTTTGACTTCGCGCGCCAACTGATGGCGTTCAGCCGCGTTGCGTACGGTGGTGAGCAATCGCTCCGCATTGACCGGCTTTACGAGAAAATCATAGGCACCGATGCGCATCGCCTCGACCGCGCGGTTGAGCGATCCATCCGCCGTTACGACGATCACACTGGTGTCTGCCAGAGTGTCCTGATGCCGTTCGAATATGTCCAACCCATTGGCATCAGGTAATTGCAGGTCGAGCAGCACTACGTCGAAGCGCGCAGCCCCGGTTAGTTGAGCTTCCGTCTCTGCACCTGTCGCACAAACCTCAATCTCATGCCCTGCCTCTGACAATTGCGCCGCATAGCTCATGGCCAGCGACGCGCTGTCTTCGACAATTAGGATCCGGGTTGCGCTCATCAGGTTTACCCTATGCTGGGACGATGTGGAATTCGGCTTTGGTGAGGTCTTCGCCCGCATCCCATGTGACTGTGCGCGGATCGCCATAATGCGCAAGACACCCACGGATCAGGCCAAAGGCGACATGCGACAGGGGGCGATGCGAACTGTAATGGATCACAGGCGTTTCGCCATCGCGCGTCATATAGACTTTAGGCGGCGTTGCGTCGGGATACAGGATCGTCACTTCCTCGTGAATGTGGCTTTCAACGTGATCCAGCATCTCTTCCGAAGTGGGGTACTGCTCGATCAATTGCGGATAAAGAACCGTAAAGCGCGCAAACAGCCATTCGCCATAGTCAGCACAAAGCTTGGACACAGGAATGCCGCTCAGCTCGCTCGCAGTTGCGACCAACTTCAACGCATGTTCGGCAGGGTAAGTGCCGACAGTCGTGAACGCACCGCCATTGGGTAGGTCGGCTGTCTCGATAACTTGCTCGGCAAATGCGATCCCGCCGACTTCCTCGACGAAACCCATAAGCTCAGTGAATATAATGCCCTTCATACAAACTCCGTTTGGTTTGGATGTATAGCATCATGCAAAAGCCGTGCCTGAAATTGTGACGCAAAACGCGGCATAAATGGCCAATCCTGTCTGATTTCACTCGCATTATGCAAAAAGTCTTTTCAAATTGCAAAAATCAACTCTCGCATTTTGCAACTTCAATTTGCGGCAATGCGAAAAAGCCCAGAATTCTGGGGGTTTGAGCAGTTGGCACGCTAATTGAAACTCATGTCCTGTTTCTCACTGACGACAGGATTGATCATGCAAAGCCGCCTCACTCTCTCACTCGCACTCGTTGGCACGCTGCTGGCAGGTTGCGTTTCCGGCCCGGCGCCAGACAATTTCCGGTCAGCGCAATGGGCACCCGGTCAAATCGACCGGTCTGACGAGCATCCTGACGGCGATTGGCTGCACTCAGACCAACACAGTTCAACGTCTGCCGCGAATTGCGCCATCCTTGGCGGCCAATACCCGCAGGGTCAGCAAGTTTCCCTAAGCGAGCTTGGACCGGCAAACCATGTGCTGGCCGCCGGTGATCGCGTGCATATCAATATTCTGGGCGATCCAGACGGTCTTTCAGGCACTTACACAATCGATCCCAACGGAACCGTCTCTCTCGGCACGGTTGCTCCTGCTCAAGCGGTTGGCATGCAGCCCGCCGATTTCGAGCGCGCCCTACGGCAACAATTGATCGCAACCGGTCTGGTACGGCCGCTGCGTAACGCTGTGCGCGTGCGCTTGGCCGAGGCCGCAGGTGTGACCGTGCATGTAGGCGGCGCTGTGTTCCAGAGCGGGATGGCCCGCCCCGGTGAGCGCACTCCGGAAGGCCGCGTTGGCCAAAAGGAAGGCGAGCTTGCAGGCGATACCAACCCATCGCGGACGGTTTCAGCAGCAATCAGGGCAGCGGGCGGTGTTAGGCCGGATGCCAACGTAACGAACATCTTCATTGTTCGCGGCGACCGTTATGCCGCCGTGAACATGCACGGCCTTGTCGCTGGATATGGCGGCACTGATCCTGTGGTCACCAGTGGAGATAGGATCATCGTTCCGGCCACCAACTGTTTTGACACGAAACTGGTTCGCCCTTCCGCACTCACGCAGCCGGGGATCAAAGTGTACATGTCCAATCTCACGCGCAGCGCCAACAACAACGCTGGCGCGGCGATTGGCGAAAAGACCGGATCGCTGCCTTATGGCACACGGATGCTGCAGGGCCTCGTCGCGATGAACTGCGTCGGTGGCAGCTACATGCAATCTGACCGCCGGGCCGTTCTGATCTCTCGCAATCCGCGCAATGGGCAAAGCGTGGTGATCGAGCGTGATATCGAGAAACTGGTTCGCGAGGCTGATCGCGACGAGGCCGATCCCTACCTGATGCCGGGCGATGCCTTGGCTTGTTATGACAGCCGCTGGACCAACTTCCGCGAAGCGCTTGGCCTCATCGGTGAGGCGACAGGCACTGTCACCGCCCCCCTCCTTCTCAAACAGGCGATCGACTAATGGATATGATGGTTCAAAAACCGCGCCGCCTTGCAAAGGCTTGGATTTGGATGCGCGATGGTCTGCCCTCGGTGGGCCGTTACGGCCGCTACGCTAAGGCCGTGTTGCCACCTCTCGCGGCAATCTGGTTGCTCGCTGGTGCAGTCGTCACGCTTTCGCCTGATCGCTTTGACAGCGAAATGACACTGATCCTGCCAGGCAGCGGCGTTGGCGGCTCGCTCAACTTGGAGTCCATCGGGCAAGCAAGCGCGATGACCAATTCTGCATTCTCTGGCACGAATTTGAGCCCGACCGAAAACTACAAACGCCTGCTGATGTCCGATTTGATTGTGGCAGAGGCAGCAAAAGCACTGGGCGAAGATCCGTCGAGTTTTCCGCAACCAACAATCAAACTGACTGATCAGACCAATCTGATCGCAGTGAAAATGCCGGGGGCCACTCCGGAGCAAGCACGCGAACGCACAACCGCGATTCGTGCCGCTTTCATGAATGCATTGGAAGATTTGCGGGCCGATGAAGCCTCCACTCGGGAAGATGCCGACAAGGAACGTATTGCGGAACTCGACACCAAAGTTGCCGAGGCTCAGCGCAAACTGCTAGAGTTTCAGGGCCGCACCGGTTTGGTATCGCTTGACCAGTACAAGAACCGTATCGCGACCTTGGACGAACTGAAGGATCGCGAACGTATGGCGCGCGTCGCCAACCGTCAGACCAGCGCTGCCAGAAGCAGGTTGGCGAGCACGCTAGGCGTCTCCCCAACCACCGCAAACCGCGCCTTACGGCTCCAAGCTGATCCGGTGTTCACCAAGGCGCTGGATCGCTATGCCGAGCTTTCAACTGAGAGCGCTGAACAAGGTGCAACGCTTGGCCCGGCGCATGGCCGGATGGAAGAGCTGAACGCTGAGAAATCCGAAGTCCTTGGCGAATTGGCCAGACGCGGAAAATCCTTGGCCGGTTTGAACCGTCAGACCGTGTTGAAATTTGCTGACCTTGCGGTTTCAGGAAACCGGGCCGCTTTGTTCGAAACGCTGATGACCCGCGACAGCGACAGCAGCGGATCGAATGCAGCCTTGGCCGAAATCCGCCGTCAAATTGGTCAGGAAAGCGCCAAAAGCGGCAAGATGGTTGCGCAAGCGGCAGAACTGGCTGAGCTCACGCGTGAACTGCGCGTTGCCGAAGCGGTTTTCAGCTCCGCTCTCGCGCGTCTCGACACGAACAAATCGGATCCCTTTGCATCCTATCCGCTCGTGCAAACGCTTGAGGTGCCTTCGCTGCCGCGAAGCAAAGCTGCACCGCA
>CAKZSF010000283.1 GCA_937920575.1 uncultured Sphingomonadaceae bacterium
CCGGTGTATCCCCATGCAGAGATAGCCAGGTAATTGCCAAACTCTTCGATCATACGTGGGTCTTCGCCAAAGAAGCCGGCGAACCAATCGCGTGCGACCACCAAGATCAACGCGACGAGCAATCCATATCCGACACAGAAAAGCGACGCGCTGATCCATGCTTGGCGCGCACGGTCATATTGCTCTGCCCCCCAGTTTTGGCCAACCACCGCGCCAATCGCGCCAGACAAAGCCAGCAAAGGCACGAGCATAAACGCCTGCAACCGGCCGCCTGCGCCAAAACCCGCCACCGCTGCTGCGCCCTCTACAGCGACCAGGCCGGTCAGCACAGTCAGCGCAATCGGATTGATCGCATTGGCCATGGAAGCAGGTGCAGCCACTTTCATAATCGAACGGAGCACGCCCTTGTTGCCACCATCGCGCAGCACGCCAAAGCGCATTGGCAAATCGGTCGTGTTGAGCAGGTACACGCCAAAGACAAATGCGATTCCCCACGCAATCAGTGTCGCATAGGCAGCTCCCGCGACACCAAACCCGCCAATGCCGAATGCGCCGGTGATCAAAAACGGATCGAGGATCCAGTTGATCACGGCATAAAGGATATTGATCGCGGAGGTCTTCTTGGCTTCGCCCTGCCCGCGCATCACTCCGTTCAGGCCCATCATAACAAGCATCAGCGGTACGCCGACCGCGACGGGCAGAACATACTCGTCAATCAGTGGCAGCACATCGGGCTCTGCGCCCAGCGCGGCAAACAACGGTCTGCGAACCAGGAAAAACACGATTGCGAAGGCAATGCCAATGGCAGCCGCCATCGCCATGCCGAAATTCGCGCGGCGATGCGCCTCTTCCACATTGCCCGCGCCCAAACTGCGCGACACGACCGAGCTGATCCCGGCCATCACCCCGATGCCCAGGCTGGTGATCGACATGATGACCGGCGAAACAAAGCTGATCGCGGCCAGCTCGTCTGTGCCCAATTGCCCGAGGAAATAGGCGTCAACAATCCCGACCGAGACCATCGCTGCCACGCCAATAATGGCGGGCAAAGTCTGCGAGACAAGGTGGCCGTTGATCGACCCTGTTGTGAGTTTGGCCGATTGGCTCATCACACGTCGCCTAGCTGACCCGGTTCTGAAATGAAACCTTTACAGGGTGGTATCCGAACAAGCATGACACGCACGCTTGCCGTTCCCACATCAGGCGGCCGATACAATAGGAGCGATACCGATGTCCGATGACACAACACCCGAGAACCAGCCCGCCGGTTACGAACCACCCAAAGTGTGGACATGGGATCAGGCGAGCGGCGGCCGCTTCGCCAACATCAACCGCCCGATATCGGGCTCGACTCAGGACAAGGAGCTGCCGGTCGGCAAGCACCCGCATCAGCTCTATTCGCTCGGCACACCCAATGGCGTGAAGGTCACCATTCTGTTTGAAGAGCTGCTCGAAGCGGGCATTGCCGACGCGGAGTATGACGCATGGCTGATTAATATCGGTGAAGGCGACCAGTTCGGCAGCGGCTTTGTTGCGATCAACCCGAACTCGAAAATTCCGGCGTTGATGGATCACTCGGTTGATCCGGGAATTCGGCTGTTCGAATCCGGATCGATGCTGATCTATCTGGCCGAGAAATTCGGCAAATTCCTCCCCACAGACACGGCCAAGCGCGCCGAGACGATCAATTGGCTGATGTGGCAGATGGGCAGCGCGCCGTTTTTGGGCGGCGGCTTTGGCCATTTCTACGCCTACGCGCCGTTTAAGATGGAATATCCAATCAACCGCTATGCGATGGAGGTGAAGCGCCAGCTCCACGTTCTCGACACGCATCTGGCTGATAACCGCTATATGGTCGGCGATGATTATACGATTGCCGATATGGCGATCATGCCGTGGTACGGCGCAATGGCGAAGGGAATTCTCTATGACGCAGCAGAGTTCCTCGCGGTGCATGAATATGAACATGTGAACCGCTGGGCTGCAGAATTGCTCGCGCGACCGGGTGTTCAACGCGGGCAGATGGTCAACCGCGCATTCGGCGAGCCCTCACGGCAATTGCATGAACGCCATGATGCGAGTGATTTTGAGAACAACACTGCCGATAAAATCGCCGAGCGCGGCGGCGAGCGGATTTAAGCTTTACCAGCCATCAATTGAGGGGCGCGGCGCGGTGTCGGGTGTTGCATCCGGCCCCGCTGCGCCCTCCTCGATCGGCTCTGCAAATTGATCGGGTGCGGGCACGAGGATCATCGTCTGCCCCTCAACCCGCCAGCTGGCGAGGCGCGAGAGGAAGTTCATTCCCACCACGTTGACCTTGCCGATATTGGGCGCGATCACCGCGTCCAAACCGTTCGCCTCAATATTGCCAAACCGCAAGCTATCGAGCGAAGTCAGTTGAGCAGTCACTGCGCCATTGGCGGTCCGCAATTGCACGGGAATCCCGCCGGGTCGTGGCTCGGCCCCAACCTTGCGCGCGGTATCTTCTGAAATGGCCGTCAATGTCGCTCCGGTATCGACCAGAAACTCCGCTGGCTGGCCGTTTACAGTGGCCTGAAGCCAGTAATGCCCGTCGGCGGCCAACGGCAAGCGAGTCTCGCCGCCGCTTACGGTCTGCTCAGGCAGGCCAAGCTCTGGCACCGCCACATTGAAACGCGGATCAAACCGGCCCAATTGCAACACAACCAGACAGAAGACAGCCAGCAGACCCAGCGTGCTGGCGCGGCGCATGGCGCGGCCAAGGCCAGAGCCTTTGCTCGCCAAGAATCCGCCAACAATGCCGAAAAGAACCGAAATAACCGCCGCAATCAGCAGGCCAGATTGGGGAATACCGGCAATACCGGCGGCCAATTGATCCCAAAGAGCGGCTACATCCATCTCTAAGATATAGGGCGCGCAAGCTGAATGCGCCATCGGTGATTGTGGGTAGGTCTGGTGAAAAACCCGATGAAATTGCCCCTACGCACCGCTTTGCAAAATCTGTGCAGCCAAATGCTGGCCCGATAGCCAAGCGCCCTCGACATTTGGCGCGACCAGCCAATCGCCGCACGCGCCGACCTGAAGAGCTTCATCCCACAGGCTAGATTGCCCATCCTCGACTTGAGGAAACGCATAGAGCCAGCGATGCGCAGTCAAATGGACGGGCACGGCAGGCTCGATCCGTGCTTGTTTGAAGAAGTCTCGCAAGATTTGCTCGGCGACGTCCTCCTTAGGCTCGCTCAGCAATTCCAGACTTCTCGATTTACTCGCATGGATCACCCAGCTTTCCGCGCCTCCTCGGCCAGGTTTGGCAGAATTGCGCGCAGCCCAGGCAATCGGGCCTTCCTCGTGGCACACAGCGTCGTCAGCAATCCCCAGCGCGTCGTCGAAACTGGCCATCACAGCCCAGCACGGATCTGAGAGCACGTCTGCTGCCTTGGTCGCAAACGTGTCGGCGGCCCCTTCCAAAAGCACGGCGGCTTGCTCGGCGGGTGTTGCACACACAATGCCGCGAAAGTCAGCGGCCTCGGTGTCGCTGCTAAGCCGCCACAGGCTTTGATTATCGAGCCGGTCAATCCGTTCGATACGCGCGCCCCAGCTGACATCCAGCGGCTCTGCCATATGGCGGATGATTGCGTTCATGCCCGGCGTACCGACCAGCGCGCCTTCACCAGCCGCAGGCCATTCGGAAACCACGTTTGCGCTGCGCCATTCTTCGCATTGCGCGGCAAAAGCTGAATCCAACGCATTGAAATATTGCGCCCCGTGATCGAACCGAAGCGTTTCGCCACCCACCTGTGCGCGGCGTGTCGCCATTCTGCCGCCCGGCCCGCGCCCTTTATCGAACAGACGCACGGTGCGCCCCGCCGCGGCCAAACTTTGCGCGCAAGACAGCCCAGCCATGCCGGCACCGATGATCGCGATCGAATTTTGAGTTGAAGTCATGCAAAACCAACTGCGCGCAGCCGCGCCAGTTCCATGCTCATGTCAGGGGGCGTTGCGTGGCTCGCTCGCTTCGGCAAGGATCAGGCTGAAACGCCCCGCCGCATCGGTCCAGCGTTCAACCGGTGTCCACCCGCCTGCAACCAGCAATAAGGTCGAACTGCGCCGATCAAATTTGTGGCTGTTCTCGGTATGGAT
>CAKZSF010000284.1 GCA_937920575.1 uncultured Sphingomonadaceae bacterium
TCGGCTGACCCTGATCATCAAGCCGAGCCGTGGTTGGCAAATTGTGATCCGGTACCGCCAAGGTCAGATCAGGGCGGCGGACTGTGCGGCCACTCAAACGCAGCCCTTCAAAAGCTTGCGGGCTGGTCACTTCATGCACCAGATGACGGTCGATATAGATCAGACAGGTGTCCCCCTGATCATTGGCATCGCGCCGTTCCACCACATGCGCGTCCCAGATTTTTTCGTAGAGGGTTTTTGCCGTGCTACCCATGGTCGATTGCTCCAATTCTTGGCCGCTGCGTAGCGACGTTTCAGCAACACTGGCAAGCAATACGGATGATATGTTTGCTTGGGTCATGGAAACGAAAGGAAACAGTGCTAACTGACATTTATGTCAGCAACTCCATTTTTCCTGCCAATCAAAGTTCTGCCCGATGATATCGATTTCATGGGGCATGTGAACAACGCGCGTTATCTCAATTGGGTGCAGGATGCGGTGCTTGCGCATTGGCAAAAGATTGCTCCGCCTGATGAGGTTGCCAGCAAGGCTTGGGTCGCGCTGAAGCACGAAATTACCTATCGCAAACCTGCCTTTGTCGAAGACGATGTGATCGCGAAGACTGTCCTAGAGAGCTTTGGCGGCGCGCGGGCGTTTTATCGCACAGTCATATCGCGCGGTGAGGATGTCTTGGCAGAGGTGCAATCCAGCTGGTGCTGCATTGATGCCAAAACATTGCGCCCGGCGCGCATTGGCGACCATTTGCGAGAGTTCTTTTTTCCTGACGCATAGTGCCCTATATTGACTCTGCAATGTCAGTGCTCGTCCCCCTTCTGATTGTGATCGCCAGCGTGCTTGCGATGGAATTGATTGCGTGGTCGAGCCACAAATACATCATGCACGGCTGGGGCTGGGGTTGGCACCGTGACCATCACGAGCCGCATGACAATGCGTTTGAGAAGAACGATTTGTATGGCGTCGTTGGCGCAGCGATGAGCATTTCGATGTTCGCCGTTGGAAGCCCGCTGGTGATGGGCAGTTCCGCCTGGTGGCCGGGAACATGGATCGGGCTGGGCATCCTGTTTTACGGCATCATCTACACGCTAGTGCATGATGGTTTGGTGCACCAACGCTGGTTCCGATACGTTCCGAAGAAGGGCTACGCCAAACGGCTGGTTCAGGCGCACAAGCTGCATCATGCAACCGAGTCAAAAGAGGGTGGCGTCAGCTTCGGCTTCGTGTTTGCCCGCGATCCGGCAAAGCTCAAAGCAGAATTGCGGCGTCAACGCGAAGCGGGAACTGCCAAAATCCGCGAAAGCGCTGGCCTTTAGCTATTCGTTGCGGGTCCAGATCCAGCCACCGCCGATGAGCAAGACCGCTACGGAAGCATAGACCCACGGGAAGCCCAGTGTCAGCCATGTAAAGCCGACTCCTGCCGACATGGCCAGAACAGCGGAAATCTTGGCTGGTCGCGAAATGGCTCGACGGTCTCTCCAATCGCGCAAGGATTGGCCATAGCGCGGGTGGTTGAGCAGTTTCTGCTCCCATTCCGGATTGCTGCGGGCGAAGCAGAACGCGGCAAGCAGCAGAAACACCACCGTCGGCATCAATGGCAGAACGGCGCCGATTGCGCCGAGCGCCACGAAAAAGAATCCTCCCGCCAGATAAAGCGGGCGCATTTCAGGCAGCCGCCAGACGAGCGGCGTGTTCCTGCACCAGCGCGATCATGTTGGGTACGCCTTGCGTGCGGTTGGAACTCAGCTGGTTCTTCAGGTCAAACGGTTCCAGCGCGGCGGCAATGTCCATGCTGGCCACATCCGGCGCTGGTTTGTCCTGAACCGCAGATAGCACCAGCGCGACGATCCCTTTGGTGATCGCGGCGTTGCTATCGGCGAGGAAGTGAAGCGTGTCGCTGTCTTGTGTCGGATAGACCCACACACTGGCGGAACAACCACGCACCAGCGTGGCGTCGGTTTTGAGCGCGTCTGGCATCTCTTCCAGATCACGGCCCAGCTCGATCAGCAGACGATAGCGTTCGTCGCCTTCGAGGAATTCATACTCTTCTTGAATGTCGTCCAGTGTGCGCATGCAAAGGCAAGTAGTGCGTTTGCGCTAAAGTTCCACCCCGTTTGCGATGGCTTCCAACTGGCGCACGCGTTCTTTCAGGTCAGCCAGTTCGATCCGCGCTGCGCCTTCGGGCGATCCGCGCTCTTGTTTGGGGCGGTGCATGTCCAGCTCGCGGTTTTTCAAATCGAGCCATCCTTGCCAACCGCGCAACAGGATAAATCCGATTACGCCGATGGCCAGCACAGTTGCTCCTGCAATGATGATCTGTTCGCTCATGGGGCTTGCTCCCTGATCTTCGAAATTCTCGTGTTATTGGTCGCGCAGTTTCTCGATCTCTGCCGAGAGTGCTTTGGGTTTGTGATCTTCAGTGGTGATCCGCTCCAGCACTTTCACGCGCTCACGCAGTTCGGCCAATTCGCGTTGGGTTTCCGGATCCGGTAGTGCGCCGGCTTTCGGGGCGAAACGCTCATTTCCATCTTCGTCCGTGATGATACCTTGCCTGGCCTTGTACGCTTGCGTTGCTCCCCAAACGACGATGGCCACGATAACAACAACCGTCCAATCCATCAGTCCACCTTCCCTTCCAAACGCGGTTTGCTCTTCAATTGCTCAATCTCGTCAGCCAAATCTTGGGACCGATCTGTCGCGATCCGTTCCAGGACTTGCACGCGATCTTCTAACGAACTCCCGTCGGAGATGGACTTTGTGTCGGACGCGTTCGCTCCTCTCCGGCGGAGAAAGAACCACACGCCGCCAGCCGTCACGGCTACTGCAGCACCCACCATTTGGAGGGCGTCCATCACTAAGGCGGTGTCTGCTCCGAACATCAGCTAGCCTCCTGATCCTTTGCTTCAATCCGCAGTTTTTCGATTTCGCTGCCGATTTGGTATCCGCTGTCAGTCACGATCCGCTCCACATTGTTAAGCCGGTCTTTCATCGAGCCGACTTCTGCACGCAGTTCTGCGTTTTCCTGCGTAAGCAAGCGAACACGCTCGGCGGTTTCGTTGTTGTGATTGGGTTTGAGAGACTGGCCCCACATACCTTCCAATGGGTAGCCGTTCTTGATCTTCATGCGCGTGGTGTGAACGGAGGCTGCAATGCCGCCTGCACCCAGAGCAAACGCGCCCGCAATGATCCATCCAAGATAGGGAAGGAAACTGCCGATATCCATTACGCTTTCTCTCCGTTTTTGATGTTGAGCGGGGTACCGCTGTCTGAAGGTGCCGGGCTTGATGAAGTAGACGAGGGCAAATCGCGCAGCCCTTCGATTTCTTCGTGCAGCCGATAGCCTTTGTCCGTCACAATCCGCTCCAGCGTTTCCATGCGTTTGCCTTGATCCTCCAGCAACTGGACCAGCTTGGTATTCTCTTCGCGCAATTGCTTGATTTCACCGGAATCCTTGGGGTTTGTCTTGCCGCCCCATTCGTCTTCTAGCGCGTAACCGTGTTTGGCACGGATCCAATTGTTCAACAGCCAGCCGCCCATCGAAACCATAATGATCGCGAGCACAAAACTTGGTCCACCCCAATCCATTACGCTTTCTCTCCGGTTCTGATGTTTAGCGGTGTGCCGCTGCCCTGTTGTTCAACTTCGCGGGTGTCGCGCAGCGCTTCGATCTGGGTGGCGACGTCGTAGCCGCCATCCGTCACAATGCGCTCCAGCACTCTCACGCGATCCTCGAGTTTCTGAATCTGGCTCGCATATTGGGCAGCCCGCTCAGCCGTGTTTTCTGCTGTTGCTTCTACTTGTAGCGTGGCGACCTTCTCGCGGTGCTTCGTCCAGATCGCTACAATCGGGATCGAAAGCGCCACTATCGGGATCATGAGCGCTAGAATACCTTCCATTTTCAGTCCTTTT
>CAKZSF010000285.1 GCA_937920575.1 uncultured Sphingomonadaceae bacterium
CGCTACATCCGCTACATCGCCGATTGGCGTCTGGGCCAGCTGGGCTTCCAGCCGATCTATATGGTGGAGGATCACCCCCTGCCATGGCTCGCCCCGCTGCTGAACGGTGTGGAGCACGCCAACTTCTTCGAAACCCGCGCGACGGAATATTCAAAGGCCGCCACGAAGGGTAATTGGAACGACGTGTGGTCCACCTTCGACAAACGCAGCAAAGCAAACGCCAACAACGACGAAGTGCTGGTCGATGACGGGCCGGATATGTTTGGTGAGAGCGCTGGAGTGGAAGCGGCGGAATAAAAAAGGGGAGCGAATTTTTGAACAATTTGGGGGCCGCATTTCACGAGCTAGTATCGCTCGACGCTTGGCGCACTGCATACAACGATGAGGGAATTGCGTCCGTTCATGTTGACTTATCTTTCCTAGATGCATCGATCGAGGATCCGACCGAGAAGAAAGTAACCTTCTTGTTGCGCCTCAAATGCGCGCGTTTAAAGGTAGTAGTTCCACGTAGCGAACCACTTGCGGTAGTTCAGTCATCAGTGGACCGCGAGCCGTCATTGGAGGGGATTAAGAGGGTAATCGAGCTTCGGAAGACGCAATCCGCTCTTTCAGGAACTGCTGCTGCCAATTTGGGGAGCAAATCAGCTGGAGCTCTTGAAGCACATGCGTCCGCGTCAAGGGGAAATGAGCGTTCTGAAACAATTGAGAAATCAACGAAAATCTCGCAATTCAAGACCCAACAGCTTCGCGATGCCAACAGGAACTATCTTTGGGTGATTGAAGATTCGTCAGGCTCGACGCTTTCAGGAAAGGTTTGGGATCCCGTCAAAAACCCACGGCTTTCAGTGAAGCAAGCTGTCAAAGAGCCAAAAATAGAAGCCGAGTGTCGAGTGGTAGTCTCATGTCGAAAATGCGATTTTGATATAACTGATGTCAAAGTCAAAAAAGACGGAGTGTTCGCTCTGGTAACGAACAAGAACAAGCTCGCTGCTGCACATGCACTTATCAAGCGAAAGCTCGTAGAGCATGGACTCGTTGGCGACTATGACGAAGATCTCGATCTTGTTGAAGTTACTCTCGCGGCCATGACTGTTCCGCAAGAAACGCAGTGACCTTCTTTGGTGAACTAGAAGCGATCCTTACATCTCGCGCTACTGACCTGAAGTATTTGGCGCAGCTGACCGAAGGTGATTGGGCCACACTGTATCGCGGACACTCATTGCAAGGCTGTGATCTACGAGGTCAGGATTTATCTGGATTGGACCTCCAAGACACAGATATTGACAAGGCGAATATTGATCAGAAGACGATTATCGATCCAGAATTCGATCCTCGTCTCCCCAAATCTAATGAAAGCCATCGAACTTTCGTGATTTCGAAAGAGCTAGCGTTGGCCGTTGAGGCGTTTGCTGTTTCCGCCCAGTATGAATATTCTGCATGGGCATACAAGTTTCTTTTTTCTCGCTTCAGGCAGATTGCGAAATTTGGCGATCTACAAAAATATGAACGCGCTATCGAAGACAACGCTGAGCTAACTCAGCTAGCAAAGCTTGGCAAAATCCCAGGCGGCACTAGAAAAAGAATACTAATTTCAACCGGGCAGTTAGAAGAAATTGGAAAGTTTGAACAGAAGCATTTCGGAGTTTATAGCGGTTATCGGTTTGCCTTATTGGCTGCACTAATGGCGCAAAGAGCAGATCGACTGCGGTTTAAGCACGATGGAAATTTGAAGCTTGAAGTGTTCTGGCCTGAATTAATGTCACAAAAAGTTTGATTGGGGCGCGCTGCAGAGTTGAGGGGAGAAATACCTACTTAGCATTCGGCAACGCTTCATCAATCCCACGCCGATAAACCTCTTGCCATGACGTTCAACTTTATCGGCTTTAACATCGGTCTTTTCGAGATCGCTCTCGCGCTGATCGCGATCAACTTTGCCGCCTTTGTTGCTTTCGGAATCGACAAGGCGCTGGCTGAGAGCCAGTCGCGGCGTATCTCGGAGGCCGCTCTCTTGCAGCTCGCCTTCTTTGGCGGGATTGGCGGCGCCTATGCCGGGCGCGCGCTCTTTCGGCACAAGACCCGCAAGCAGCCTTTCAGCAATCACCTCGCCATGATCGGCGCGCTGCAACTCTGCGCCGCCGCCTTTGCGCTCGTCTGTTTCTGGTGATGGTCACGTAGGTTTGGCCAAGCGGTGAGGAGTTGTTTGTTGGGACCCTGCGGGCGCGGGGCCTCCGCCCCGCTTGCTGCCTTGCATAAGCTCGGGCGGGCGGTTGCCCTTGCGGTCACCTGGTCGGTGACCGGTTCATGCCAAGCCGTCAGATTCGCATCAGGGGTCTTGGTGCAAGACGCTCTCTCGCGCTCAAACCCCACCCAGCAACACTTTCGCATAGGCCACATGGAATCCCATCAGAGCTTTGACCAAGGCGCTGTCCGGTTTGACCACAAGGCTCCCGAAATAGAGCTTGGTTGAGGCCCCATCCTGCGCGGCTTCAAGCTCCGGTTGTCCTACCGGTTCAGCCTGCGGTCGTGCTTCGCAACCGCTGCTTGAGGACACGGCCAACCAACTCGCTGTGCGCCCTTGGAAGTCGCGCAGGAGGATTTCTTGGCGCAACTTCCCTTTTTTGTCATCCTCGCGAAAGCGGGGATCCAGTGCGGAGTTGTTGCCGTTGGATTCTGGGTTCCCGCTTTCGCGGGAATGACAATTGGGAGATAATCTCCCCACGTCAGTACGCTCCACCAAATCCCACGCGGCAAAGCTCTCCGTCCTACCCTTGGCCAGTGCGGCGATATCTGCGTGGTTCGCCCCGCGTCCGATCAGACCGAGCAGCTTGCGCTCTGGCAAAAACGCCCAGCTGGAATAGAACCGCGTGATATATTCGCTCAGCGAGACCGTTCCCGGCACTGTCCGCACAAAACAATCGGTGTAATCATCCGGCCCGGCATGTTTGGCCAGCAAGCTGTCGGGCGGAACGATAGCCGCGCTGACTTTGCTCATGGCGATTTGTCTACACCCCGTCGGTCTGCGCGGCTACGGCGCTCGGTCTTGCGCTTGTCAGGGCCATCGAATGGCTCATCAGACTCGCGCCGGTCCCCTTTCCGGCGTTCACTTTTGCGGCGTTCATCTTCGCTCTTGTTCGTGTCAGACATGTGTTCCTCCACTCCCGCTAGTAATCGCAGGCATTAGCACATTTTGGATGCAACGGCACGCGGCAGAGCGGATGCGGCAGCGATGGTGTCGGCAAGAGCGCGTGCAAAGCCGCGCGCTCCTAACCGAAAATTCACCATATGCGCCGATGTTTGGCGGCATGTTCGGGAAACGAACCTTTGGCAAATTGGGCAATCGTGCGGCCGCTCGCCTCGAGATCGATATCGAGGGTGGTTTGCGCACGCCGACTCAATCCTATGCCTTCCGGTTGGAAAACGCCTCCGTTTCAGGGTGCGGCTTCGCAATGGACGGATCGGATCGCGACCGTCCGCTGCTTGTCGGAACAGAGGTCTTGGTCAAGTTCGAGCGGGTCGAGACATTCGGCCAGATCGCCTGGATTGCTCGCGGGCGATGCGGCGTCAAATTCGTAAAGCCTATCAAGCAAGAACAGCTCGCGCGGCTTCGCTGGATCATCGAGCATCCAGCGCGGCATCAACGCAACGCTGCGAACGCTGCCACCGCCATGTGGCGCTAGGGCGCTATTCGGCGCCCCATGGCGCGGGGGGTGCATCCACCGGCTGGCTTAGATCAAACTCAACGCGGAAGAAGCGATCCTCTGGCGCGCCAGCGGCCTTCGTGCGTTTGAGCTGATAGGCGAATTTGGGGGCATTCGCTTCGCCATTTGCCGGGTCGACCTCGACTGTCCAGACATTCGTGACAGAGGCCGCCAGATCATTGGCTTCGAACATCGTGATGCTTTCCGCATCCACCGGGAAATCCTGCGCACGCGTGGTGCCATCGCTGTCTGTATCGCCGCCATACATGGTGACCGCATCAGGCTTGCCATCCTCGTGCCGGTGATCATGCTTGAGGCGCAGGCCGGCATCAGTGCGCGTGATCAGCCAAGTGCGCGAACGGTCCCAATTCCCCGATTGTGTCTCGACATGGAATGGCACGGCGATGCGTTCATCCGAACACTCACGCACATGCATCACCATCGCGCGGCCAGAGAAATCGGCATCCGCCTCGTCCACGCTGACCAGCTTGCCCGCGTAGGCTTTCCCGCAATGGCTGGCGAGTGCGGCGAAGAACGCATCTTGCGGCGATGCCTCGGCCACACCTTCTGATGTCGGCGGGGCGGTGTCGCATGCGGACAGGGTGAGGGCCGCTGCAAGGGCGAGCGAGCAAGAGAAGCGTTGTTTCATAGCTGCGTCACTACACGCCCGGCGCAGCGTTTCCTACTGCCAATGCAGTGGGATGATGGATATCAGACCATTTCGGCAACGAGGAATTCGGGATCCTTCACCATTCCCATAAATTCGCCCATCACGCCTTGAACAACGTCGCCCGGCATATCTTCGCCAGTGAAGCCATCGATATCGGGCACATCGAACAATTCAACGTAGGTCACGCTGGGATCGCCTTCGCCCAGCAATTTACCGGACACGCGATAGGTGTTGAAGCTTTCAACCCGCGACAGGCCGCGCATTGCGGGCTGATCAACCTTGGTCACCCACTCTTCGAATTGTTCGCGCGTTACACCGTCGGCCAGTTGATACTTGATGATGATCGCAGCCATGTTTGAAAACCTCTCTTTATTGGATCGCAATGAGGCCTTTGCTGCCGCTTGCGCCCAGCGAATTCAAGCGGAATTTTGCGCGCGGATCAGTCGTGCTCAGTCCGGTAGGGCGCAATGGGGTGAAGCGCGGCAAATTCCTCTGTGAGTGGTTCGTGGCCCAGTTCTGGCCAGTCGATCTCTTCATGCGGGACATGCGTATCGGGTAAACGGTCGAGCAGATCGCGGATCAGAGTCAACCGGCCATGCTTTTGATCGTTGTAATCGACGACAGTCCACGGTGCGTGTTCGGTATGGGTGGCGGCAAACATCGCTTCGCGCGCGGCGGAGTATTCGGCAAATTTGGTGCGCGCCTTGATGTCGATGGGCGAGAGCTTCCAGCGTTTCAGCGGGTCGGCGAGCCGCTCTGCAAAGCGTTCCTCTTGGGCCTCCTGATCGCAGCTCAGCCAATATTTGAACAGCAATATACCGTCATCAACCAGCAGCTTCTCAAACGTCGGAGCCTCTTGCAAAAAGCGCGCGACTTGCGGCTCGTCGGCAAAGCCCATCACCCGCTCAACGCCCGCACGGTTGTACCAGCTGCGGTCGAACAACACGATTTCGCCAGCGGCCGGCAAATGCGGGACATAGCGTTGGAAATACCACTGCGTGCGCTCCACATCGCTCGGCTTGGGCAGGGCCACGATACGGCATTGGCGCGGGTTCAGGCGCTGGCTGATTGCACGGATGGTGCCGCCTTTTCCGGCCGTGTCGCGCCCCTCCAACAACACGCAAATGCGCGCGCCGGTTGCCTTGGCCCAGCGCGACA
The DNA here is from genome assembly GCA_937920575.1 of uncultured Sphingomonadaceae bacterium. Lineage (GTDB taxonomy): Bacteria > Pseudomonadota > Alphaproteobacteria > Sphingomonadales > Sphingomonadaceae > CAKZSF01. The sequence continues at coordinate 5,527 of CAKZSF010000285.1, forward strand.
TGCTGACCAGTTCGTGCTCAAGCGGTTCGAGCAGTTTCTCGTATTGCTTCTTCTTCATATTGCTATCCTAACACCACCCGCCGCGCGGCGCATCCCATCCTGTTTCTTGGGCAAGTTTCAACTTGATCATATGGTCAGAAAGGTAGTCATCGCCGCGGTCCTTTACAGGGCGTTTGGCCGTGCGCAATTCTCTGCCATAGCGGTCGAAGGGCGGGCCCTCTCCGCCATCCATCAACAAATCTGCGCGATTGAGCCATTCGAGCAGCGCGGTGCGAGATTTCCGGGCCAGTTCGTTCTCTTTGGCGCATTGGCCATCCAATTCGGGCGCGTTGAAGTCACGCAGGCGCACCTTTTTGTTGGCGAGCATCACCGTGTCGCCATCGATGACGCAATTCGCCCCGCGGCCTTTGCCGCACAGCGTGAATTTGCCATGCACGACTTTCCAATCGCCGCCGCCGACCAGATCGACGACTTCGTATTTGGCCAGCACCCATGCGCTAGCCAACAGGACTACTGCGGAGATTGTGACGCTCCACCGGTTCCACCAACTGGCCTTTGTGCGGCGGCGTGGTGTGCGAAAACGCGCTGGTTTTGGATTTTTGCGACGAAACATCAGCGCGCGCTTCAGTAAGCGGTTTCGATGGTCTCGATCCGCGCAACCTCTTCACCAGCGCAAGCGATCGTGACCTCGCGATATTCGGGCAAAGCAGGGCGGATTTCAGCGCGAACATCGCGCCAGCCTTCCTCCGCATCGGGATCGACGAACAGAAACAGGCTGAAGCGCTGGCCCGCAGGAGACATGCGGTCCGTTGGTCCCGCGCGCAGGATCGCCCGGCGATGTTGCGGCACATAAGCGCGTCCGGTGACGATCAGCGTTGGTTCTGCATCGGGGCCCGGCATGGCGTTGATCCACGCGCTCCATTGCGCTGTTTCAGGGCAGCTAACCGACTTCGGCAAATAGGCGCAGCTCGATATGGTGAGCGCAGCAACAAGGGCGAAGGCGGTTTGGACAATGCGCATGCGATCAGCCTAGGCCGCGCTGTCCGATACGCAAAGCGTTCACCGGTGCTTTCCACAGGCCCAGCAAGTCGCTAAGGCCCGTTCTATTATGAGCGCGACGCAAGACAAATCGATATTGGCCCCGAACACGAAAAAGGCCGAAGTGCTGATCGAGGCATTGCCGTATTTTCAGCGCTATGCCGGGCGCACCTTCGTGGTGAAATATGGCGGGCATGCGATGGGCGATCCCAAGGCGGCGCGCGAATTTGCCGAGGATATCGTGCTGCTTAAGGCTGTCGGGATTAACCCAGTGGTGGTGCATGGTGGCGGCCCGCAAATCGGCGCGATGCTGGAAAAGCTGGGTGTGGAAACGACCTTTGTCGACGGCCTGCGCGTGACGGATGAAGAGACCGCCAAGATTGCAGAAATGGTCTTGTCAGGTGCAATCAACAAGGAATTGGTTGGTTGGATTGCCAATGCTGGCGGCAAGGCAATCGGCATTTCGGGCAAGGATGGCTCGTTGGTGACCGCGACGAAGCTGGAGCGCACCGTGCGCGATCCCGATAGCAATATCGAAAAAGCGCTCGATTTGGGATTTGTGGGCGAGCCGACTACCGTAGACACGACCATTCTGGAAACTGCCAGCGGGGCAGGGATGATCCCTGTGGTTGCGCCGATTGGTGCGGGCGAGGATGGCCACACTTACAACATCAATGCGGACACGATGGCCGGCGCGATTGCGGCAGAGCTGGGCGCGGCACGGCTGTTCCTGCTGACCGATGTTGCTGGCGTGCTCAACAAACAAGGTGAGCTGCTGACTGATCTAAATCCGGCGGACATTGCGAATTTGACTAAGGATGGCACCGTCAGTGGCGGAATGATTCCCAAGCTTGAGACTTGCGTCCACGCGGTGGAGGCAGGCTGCGAGGCGGCGGTCGTGCTGGATGGCCGCGTACCGCATGCGATGCTGCTGGAATTCTTCACCGCAACCGGCGCGGGCACTCTAATCAGCGCTGGAACCACCAGCGCGTAGCGTAGATACACAGGCGCGCGTTCAGCTCTGGCAAACCGGCCCTAGCATACTAACTGGCGCGTATTATCTGGTTGATACACCTTGGCATGGTCGGCTAGAGACTGCGCCATAGGGACTAACGGGTCGGGTCGCGATTGGGCTCGAATGAAACAGTCATAACGAAAGGCAATATTTCGTGCTGCTTTTAACAATTTCCCAGATTCTCAATGTGTTGATCAGTGTGCTGCTGATGCTGATCATCATTCAATTCATCATTGGACTGCTGTTTGCGTTCAATGTGATCAACCATTCGAACCAGTTTGTCGCGCAGGTCTATCAATCGATTGATACGCTGCTGCGTCCCATACTGGATCCAATCCGCCGGATTATGCCGCAAACAGGCGCGATTGATTTTTCACCATTGGTGCTGATCATTGGCCTCCAAATACTGGGCATCGTCGTCGATAATCTGGCGTATGCGTCTGTATGACCGCGGATCGGATTGACGGGAAGGCCTTTGCCGAACGTCTGCGCGAGCGCGTAGGCGTGGCGGCGGCAAGCTTTGAATCGCAGGCGGGCCGCAAAGCGGGCCTCGCGGTGGTGCTGGTGGGCGAAGATCCGGCCAGCCAGGTCTATGTCCGGAACAAGGGCAAGCAGACTGTCGCTTGCGGCATGAACAGTTTCGAACACAAGCTGGATGCTGACACGGACAGTGCGACGCTGCTGACTTTGGTTGAGCAACTGAACAACGATCCGGCGGTCGATGGCATTTTGGTGCAATTGCCACTGCCTGATCATCTGGACGAACAAGCCATCATCTCCGCGATTTCGCCGGATAAGGATGTTGACGGGTTTCACGTTATCAACGCCGGACGGCTGTCAGTCGGTCAAAACGGGTTTGTGCCGTGCACTCCGCTGGGCTGCCTGATGCTAGTGAAAGACCGTTTGGGCGGTGATCTGTCGGGCCTGAGCGCGGTGGTGATCGGGCGCAGCAATATCGTTGGCAAGCCAATGGCGCAGTTGCTGCTCGATGCGAATGCAACGGTCACCATTGCGCACAGCCGGACGAAAGATTTGCCCAGTGTGGTTCGCGGCGCGGACATCGTGGTTGCTGCCGTAGGCCGGGCAGAAATGGTCAAGGCCGATTGGATCAAGCCGGGCGCGACCGTGATTGATGTGGGCATCAACCGGCTCGATCCCGAACCGGGTAAAGAGAAGGGGCGTTTGGTTGGCGACGTGGCCTATGGCGAAGCGGCCGAAGTTGCCTCTGCC
>CAKZSF010000286.1 GCA_937920575.1 uncultured Sphingomonadaceae bacterium
GCAACTGCCGTATCTGCCCCGGCAATGATGCCCGACGTATGGCCCAGATTGGTGTTGCGGTTCGCATAGGCACCGTATGTCATCATCCCAGCCACACCGAGCGACAAGGAGAAGAACGCTTGGCCAACAGCCGCCAACATCACTTCACCGGTCAATTTCGAAAAATCGACCGTGAACAGATACGCAACCGCATCGCCAAAATTGCCCGTGAATGCGCCATAGACAGTGATCGCAAGGAACAGCACAAAGAATATCGGCATCAGGTACACTGCGACCCACTCAATCCCGCTGGAAATCCCGCGCGCGACGAAGAAGATCGTGATCGCGAGGAACCCGAGATTGAGCCCGACCATCAGGCCGCCATTGCCAAACAGGCCCGGGAGCAGCCCTTCAATATCTGACGCTGCGCGCCCTTCAAACGCTCCGCCGGTCAAACCGGTTTGGAACAGATCGTTCAGGAACACGCCAATGTAATAGACGACCCATCCACCCACAACGCAGTAGAAACTGAGAATCAGGAAGGCGGCAAACACGCCCATGGACGCCAGAACGCTCCACCCTTCCGATGCGTTGGAATCGCGTGCCACACGGCGCACACTTTCAGGTGCGTTCGCCTGACCATGACGGCCGATAAGAACCTCTGACAGCAAAACCGGCAGACCAATCAGCAGCACGCAGAAAATGTAGAACAGCACAAACGCGCCGCCGCCATTTTCACCAGCCTCCGCCGGGAAACGCCACATATTGCCAAGCCCAACGGCCGATCCGACGGCCGCCAGAATGAATGCGCGCCGTGAAGACCAATTTTCGTGGCCAGAAGATACTGCTACCATGTGTTCAAGAACCCTCTTCTTGTGCGCTGCTGCGCCTCTCTCTCCGCACCCTTGTGCAACGAAATGACGCGATAGCCAAGGGCGCACTTTGCCAACTCCCCAGTGTGGGCTAAGACACTGCCATGTCTACGACTTTCAAACTCGACACCGCGACCTCTCGCGCGACACCCACGCCAAAGCCTCGCAAACGGCTAACCGTCCCCCGCATTCGCGATCACAAGAAGGACGGCAAGACCAAAGAACCACTCGTGATGCTAACGGCCTATACCGCACGGCAGGCGCAATTGCTGGACGCGCACTGCGATATGTTGCTGGTTGGGGATTCGCTCGGCCAAGTCATCTATGGGCTGGACAGCACGCTCCCCGTTACCGTCGATATGATGGTCAATCACGGGGCCGCTGTGGTGCGTGGCAGCTATCACAGTCTGGTTGTGGTCGATATGCCCTTCGGTGCTTACGAGGCATCTCCCGAAGCGGCGTTTGAAGTTGCGGCCCGGATCATGGCCGAAACAGGATGCGCTGCGGTAAAACTGGAAGGCGGGGAAGCGATGGCGGAAACTATATCTTTCCTAACCAGTCGCGGGATCCCGGTTATGGCGCATGTCGGGCTAACTCCCCAAGCGGTGAATGTGTTGGGCGGATATATGGCGCGTGGACGCAGCCAAGAAGAGCATGAGAAGATCATGCGCGATGGCAAGGCTGTGCAAGACGCCGGCGCTTTTTCCGTGGTTGCAGAAGGCGTGATTGAACCGATTGCGATTTCGTTGACTCAAACATTGGAAATTCCGGTGATCGGTATCGGTGCTTCAGCCCAATGTGACGGGCAAGTGCTGGTCACTGAAGACATGCTGGGAATGTTCGAACGTGTCCCGCGCTTCGTGAAAAAGTACAACAACATTGCCGAAGTGATCGAGCAAACTGCAGCGCAATATGCCGCCGAAGTGCGCGAGCGCAGTTTTCCCGGCGAAGAACAGACGTATCAGCCAAAGCAATAGTTCGGCGGATAGCGTGTCGCGCTTCCTTGCGCGCACCCCGCTGCGGGTTTAGCAGGCGCGCAGTTCAAACACGGGTGGGGTTCCCGCATGGCAACGCTGTTGAAATATTACAAAGCATCGCTGATTTTCACGCTCATCTGCTTCGCGCTGGCGGCGTGGTATGGCTGGGAAACGACTGGCACGATTGCAGGCACGGCATCGCTGCTGTGGATCGTGGTTGTTCTGTCGATACTCGAAGTCTCACTCAGCTTTGACAATGCGGTCGTGAACGCGACCGTCCTGCGTGACATGGACCCGGTGTGGCAACAGCGCTTCCTGACTTGGGGCATCGCCATCGCGGTTTTCGGTATGCGGATTGTGTTCCCCATCGCCATTGTTGCGATTGCCGCCAATATCGGCCCGATGGAGGCGATCACCCTCTCACTAAACAACCCAGAAGAGTATGAGCGCATCGTGTCCGGCGCGCATCTGGGTATTGCCGGATTTGGCGGTGCTTTCCTTGCGATGGTTGGCCTGACCTTCTTCTTCGATTCCGACAAAGATGTGCACTGGATCGCGGCGCTGGAACGCGTGCTCAACAAATTTTCCGCCGTGCCTGCCATTGAAATCGCCGTTGTCCTGGGCGCGTTGTATGGCATTTCGACTATGCTTCCGCTGGACGATGCGCACACATTTCTCGTGTCGGGCGTCCTTGGGCTTCTGACATACATTGGCGTTCACGCATTGGGCGCGATTATCGAAGCGCGCGAGACTCGCAAGAAAGCCGCCGGAGAAATGGTGCGGTCCGGCTTAGGCGGATTTCTCTATCTTGAGGTGCTCGACGCATCGTTCAGCTTTGACGGTGTGATCGGGGCGTTTGCTTTGTCGAACAACATGATCGTTATTGCATTGGGCCTGGCAGTGGGCGCGATGTTCGTGCGTTCGATCACGATCCATCTGGTTAAGACCGGCACACTCAACCAGTATCGCTATCTGGAACATGGCGCGTTCTGGGCCATCATCGTTCTGGCAGGGATCATGCTCACCTCGGCCATCTGGCACATCCCCGAAACGATCACTGGTCTGCTCGGAGCAACTCTGATCGGTATCTCGTTCTGGTGGTCAGTGCGTTACAAGCGCAAACATGGCGAGGAGCCGGAGACACTCGAGGCTTAGCCACTCGCAGCAAAGCGGCTCGCGAGCGGAGCGGCCAGCATCAATTGCAGCAAGTGATACAGCAGAAGCGGCGCGATCACGAAGCCGGCGACCTCTGGCGTGAACATGATAGCGGCCAACGGCGCGCCTATCGCCACACTCTTTTGCGCAGCGGCAAACAGGAACGCGATACGATCCTTGCGCGGATAGCCCAGTACACCGCTAGCGATCCAAGCCCCGCCATTGGCCGCACACAGAAATGCGCAAGTGAGCAAGGCGAATATCCCCCAACCCGCTGCGCTTATCATGCCGCCAATGCCTTGCTCTATTGCGCCTGAAAACGCTGTGTAGACCAGAATGCCGATCACGATCCGGTCTAGCCAAGCCAGCTGGGACTTACGCTCCGTCATCCATGCAATCGTCCAGCCCTGAACGATCTGCCCGATCACAAACGGCAGGATCAGGATAGTGCCGATACGGACAAGCACTTCATTGCCCAGTTCAACTGCCTCGCCACCTGCAATCGCGGCGAACAGCGGCGCGGTGATGAACACGCCGAGTATGTTGATCAACGCCGCCCCCACTATTGAGAGCGCGACATTGCCATCAGCCAGTGTGGTGTAGCTGGTCGCAGATTGGATCGTTGACGGGAGACATCCCAGAAACAGGAAGCCAAGCGCGACTTTGGGATCGAGCATAGCCTCCGCAACCACCGAAACCCCGAAGCCAATCAGTGCCATCACGCCAAACACCCAGATCGCAAGCGGCAGGAAGAAGCTCCAATTCTTGAAACCGCGCGCAATCTCAGAGCGCGCGATACGCATTCCGTTGGCCAGAAACAGGATGAAGATGGCGACATTGGCAACATCTTGCGCAACCACCCGCGCCTCACCCGTGGCAGGCAGGATGTTTGCCAGTGCAGTTGCCAGCACCAGAATGACGATCATGGGATCGAGTTTTATGCCGATTGCGCGAGCCATAGTTTTTCGCATGGCCCACTCAGGCAGCATATCGCAAGCGAAGGTTTAGCTTCGTCCCCGCTCGTTTAGGGTCCGATTGGCTTTGCGCTGGAACACTGTGCCATCGGCGGAAGCCTCCAGCTGCCGCTTCAAAGCTTCGCTGAAAGTCTGTGCGACCTCGGGGTTTGACTTTTGCAAACGATAGGCGCGCTGCAAGAAGGGCAAAGCCTCATCATCTTGCCCGAGGCGCAATAGCATTTCCGCATGCCAGCGCAGCAGTTCCGGATCGCGTTGACCGCCTGGCGCTTTGATGCCGTAGTCGAGCCAGGCATAAGCCTCTTCCCAATTGCCCGATTTAACCGCGATGGTGGTGAGCAATTCGGAAATTTCGGTATCGGGCCCATTGTTTTCGAGCGAATTGACCAGCAGCGATTGCGCTTCCCTCAATTTGCCGGAATCGACCAATGCCGCCGCCATCCGAACCGAAAGCGACGACGGCTGGCGGATGCGCGAAGCTTGCGTGTAGTGCTGCATCGCCAGATTGAACTGCTTTGCCGCCAGCGCCGCATCACCACGAATGATCGCGATATCCGTCGAATCAGGATGAAACTCTGCCAACTTGTTGGACACGGCAATTGCCTGACCAAACTGCTGGCTCGCCACAAGACCACGAACAAACGCGATACCCTTGGCGACAGAGCGTTGATCCTGCTCCCACTCAGAACGGAGGCTACCCACATTGGCAACCGGAGAGATCGCCGTAACAAAATGCCTTTTCGCATCAGCCGCTTTGTCGAGATACCAAGCCGCTTTGTCGCGATCACCGGTCTGCTCATAGGCGCGACCCACCAAGGTCATCAAATAGACATCCGCATCCGATTGCCGGGCGGCATCAGCAAATCGAGCAATCAATTCGCTAGGCGCATCATCTTCCAGCAATGCGCGGGCATAAAGCTGGCGTGCACGGCGATTGTCCGGTTGCAAGCGCAGCAGCTTTTCCAAACTGTCCGCGGCAACTGCGGGGTTGCCAGCTTGCAGTTCAAGGATGCCAAGCAACAGCAATTGAGCGGGAATTTCGCTTTCATCTGCTTTCAACCGCCATAGGATTCGACGGGCGAGGCTGTTCTTGCCACCACGTGCCGCCAGCACAGCTTGCAAGTAAAGCGCTTTGGGGTTGCCTGGGCTCGCCTTCGTCATGGCGCGGGCGACGGTCAACATATCAGAAGCCCGACCTGCCTCGCCCAAGGTTGCTGCGTATTCCCCCAGCAGCGACAGATCATCAGGCGCGACTTCAAGACCCCGCTCAAACCATTCCAGCGCCGGCACCATCCCTTCAGATTCCCGTGCAATCAGCCCACGAAATTCCAGAGCGCGTGGATGATCTGCATCGATCTCAAGCGCCTTCTCAACGGCTTGCAAAGATCCGCCATGCTCACCGCCGCGATAGCGCAGTTGAGCGATGTCCACCCACAGCAGCGCATTGTCCGCGTTCGCTTCCAAAGATCGATCAAACGCCCAACCGGCGGCGGGTAGATTGCCTTCCGCCATTTCGACCAGACCCAAAATCTGGAACCCGTGGGCCCGATCTTCATTCACAAATTCACCAGGCGACAACCATCGCCGCGCGTCCACCAGATCGCCTTGCAGGAACTCCGCCTGCCCCATCCACGCTGCGATTTGCGGGTTTGTGGCGCCCTCTTCCAAAGCGCGTTTCAGCGCCATTTCTGCGGCGACGCCATCACCGCGCTCCAAATGCGCGCGCGCTTCGCCAATCGCGCCATTCTGGCCACTGGCATTGGCTGAACCGACCCATGAGCTGGTCAAGAACGCAATCCCAATAAGCGCGAGCAGCGGAAGCGCGAACAACGCTGCCACCACCACGCCGCGCAGGCGCGTTGGTTTGGATGGGTTACGCGCTGAGGTCATACTGCTTCAGCAAATCGTAGAGCGTCGGACGGCTGATACCGAGCAACTTGGCAGTGTTGGAAATATTGCCTTCAGTCCGTGCCAAGGCATGACGGATGATCTTGCGATCAGACTGCTCACGCGCGCATTTCAAGTTAAGCGGCATGGATTCTTCATCCTCAGCCTCATCAAGATCGAGATCTTCGGCATGGATCATCTTGCCCTCAGACATGATGACTGCGCGTTTCACACGGTTT
>CAKZSF010000287.1 GCA_937920575.1 uncultured Sphingomonadaceae bacterium
GCCAGATGGAAACGCGCATATTCGGCCCGCAATTTTGCTTTTGGCCCTGCCGCGGTTTCGCCGTTTCTGAATGCTTGTTCGGCAGCCGAACCATTCTCGTCCATCAAATGGGCAAGTGCCTTCACCCGATGGGCCTCAGCAGTCGACAGATTTGAAACCAATTTGAATACGTCATCTGGCCTTTGCATCAACAAAGCGGCTTCCGCCTTCGAAATGGTGTCTTCATCGGTCCATTTGCCCAAAGTCTTAAGACGATCCAGCGTGTTGGTGGCCCCCTCGCCATCAGCAAGTTCGAGTTGAGTCAGCGCCAACAAACGCAGTCCATCAACATTGCCTGTCTTCTCTTTAAGCGCAGCAGTCAGGTCGATTTTTGCCGCGGCAAAATCACCAACCTCGAACGCCTCTTGCGCGCGGACAAAGCGTTCCTCTGGCGTTGCCTGGCAAGCGGCCAATGTTCCTGCCAGCATAGTGGCCATACCAAATCGGAGTAAGTTTCTCATGCCAACGCGCCTATCACCAACATCTAAAAAATTCGTTTTTCTGGCCTTTATTCGTTGGCGCGGCTAAGCGCGCGATCAAACATCTATCCGGAGCAATTTCATGGGATTCCGTTGTGGGATCGTCGGCCTGCCCAATGTTGGCAAATCGACCCTGTTTAACGCGCTGACTGAAACACAAAATGCGGAAGCAGCGAATTATCCGTTCTGCACGATCGAGCCGAATGTCGGGCAAGTCTCTGTGCCCGATGAGCGGTTGGACAAAATCGCCGCAATCGCAAAAAGCGCGAAGGTGATCCCGACGCAACTGGCATTCGTCGACATTGCGGGCCTCGTAAAAGGGGCTAGCCAAGGCGAGGGACTGGGCAATCAATTCCTTGGCAATATCCGCGAGGTTGATGCAATTGTTCATGTGCTGCGGTGCTTTGAAGACGATGACATTCAGCATGTTGCCAACCATGTGGACCCGCTGGCGGATGCCGAAGTTGTCGAGACTGAGCTGATGCTGTCCGACCTGGAGAGCCTTGAGAAACGCGTCGAGAACGCCAAGCGCCGCGCAACCGGCGGAGACAAAGAAGCCAAGGCGCTCGCGTCTGTGCTGGGTCAGGCGCTTGACCTGCTCCGCGATGGCAAGCCTGCGCGTCTTGTCGAACCCAATGATGACGAGGAAGCAGCCCTCTTCGCTCAGGCGCAGCTGCTCACGGCAAAACCTGTGCTGTATGTCTGCAATGTTGGCGAGAGCGAGGCTGCGGAAGGCAACGCGCTGTCCGCCAAAGTCTTTGCCAAGGCTGAAGCGGAAAACGCGCAAGCTGTCGTTGTCTCTGCCGCGATTGAAGCGGAATTGGTCGCCATGGATGCAGAGGACCGCGCCGAATATCTCGCCGAGTTGGGTCTAGCCGAGAGTGGCCTCGCCCGTGTGATCAAGGCCGGATACACTCTGCTGGGTCTCAAGACATTCTTCACTGCAGGCCCCAAGGAATCACGTGCATGGACGTTCCCTGACGGGGGAAAAGCGCCGCAAGCAGCCGGTGAGATCCACACCGATTTCGAGAAAGGCTTCATCCGCGCTGAAACGATTGCCTATGAAGACTACATCGCTCTCAACGGCGAAGCGGGCGCAAAAGAAGCTGGCAAAATGCGGCAAGAGGGCAAGGAGTACGTTGTCCAAGATGGCGACGTGATGCTGTTCAAATTCAACGTTTGATCACGACAGAGACGGTTATTCAGCACCAAACGCAGGCGCAATGACAAAAACGGGCGCGATTCAGCCCATTCGACTCATGAAGTGCTCAACTCGTCGCATCTCGCCTTCACACCATCCCGCCAGTCGCGCCAAAAACCGTGCGCGTTAATCGAGAGGCAAGGCTCTCGTTAGCAATTTGGTATTGCGACAGGGTATAGGGGCTTGCGACCCCCATCACTCATAAGGAGGTTTCAATGACAATTCTGACACAGCGATCCACTTCTGCTGCGTTGCTGGCAATGGCGGTATTTCCGCTCGCTTCGGTAGCGATGGCGCAAACCACAACGGCCGATCAGGACATCGTCGTCACTGGCGAAGCGCTGATTCCAGACGATCTATCCAGCCTTCCTGAAGGCCCGGAAATCGAGGGCTTCATCTCCGCACGCAGCGGCGACCGCATGCAAGTGACCGGCAGCACCGGTCAACGCACGGGCGTAACCTTGGCTCAGGCGACGCAAGTTCGTTCCAGCTCAGGACTATTCGGCATCAACCGCAAGAAGCTGGACGCCAGTGCGCTTTACAATGGTCTGCCCGTGACCGTCCAAACGGTCGAATGGCAAGGCCAATTGCTGGCGAAGCAGGTCAAATTCAAAGGCAAGGACCTGCGTACGGCATCCATGATCCGCAATGGCACCGCGCAGCAATTTGACGCGCAAGGGCGTGCGATCAATCAGAACGCAGCCGCGACCGACGCCTTGCGTGGGCGTCTGGGCGATATTGACCAGTACAACATCAAAAGCACGACCAATGTCTATTTCGACACCGGTCGCCACAATCTGTCTGGCCAAGCCAAAAACGAACTCTGCGCTGCAGCGGCTCAAGCCGAATCAACTGACAATGCGTTGCTGCTTGTCGTCGGCTACACCGATTCCACCGGTAGTCAGGAAGTGAACCAACGGCTGAGCGAGAAGCGTGCAGGCGGCGTGGTGAATTATTTGCAGCAGGCTTGCGGTTGGAAGCCTTGGCGGATGTTGACCCCCACTGGCATGGCCGAAGCTGATCCGGCGGCGGACAACACGACCGCTTATGGCAAGGCTCAAAACCGCCGTGTTGCAGTGAATATCCTGGTCAGCAAAAGCGTCGACGGGATCTGATTAACTTGATCCTTTCGGTCCACGCGCACGCCGCAAGTCGGCGAAAATTTGGTTTTCCATGCTGAAGGCTGCGCAACGAACTTATCGAGCGGCCATTTATGGATCGCCTCGGGGAACTTGTTCGTGGAAGGATATGCCGGCTTCGGAGGGCGTTCGTTGGACACCGCTCGAGCAAGCGGACTCACGTCCTTCTGTCCCACCGATCAATCTCGGCCAGCTGGAAACCCGGCTGGCCGAGATGGCTTTGCCGATACCGCCGCTGGGAGTTTTTCAGCTCGAGA
>CAKZSF010000288.1 GCA_937920575.1 uncultured Sphingomonadaceae bacterium
TCTTCGAATTCCAGATCGGCGGCGGCGTCGCGCATGCGTTTTTCGAGGTCTTCGATATAGGCGCGCAGATTGTGGCCAACCAGATTGTTGACCTCATCATCGCCGGTGCCAACGACGACGCTGTCCTTGCTCGCCGTGTGGGCGACGATATCGGCGATATCGCGCTTGATCGTTTGCGGGGTGATGCCGTGTTCTTCGTTGTAAGCACGCTGCTTCTCGCGGCGGCGATCAGTCTCCGCCATTGCGCGTTCCATGCTGCCGGTGATCCGGTCGGCATAGAGGATCACTTTGCCATCCACATTGCGCGCCGCACGGCCAATCGTTTGGATCAACGAGGTTTCGCTGCGCAGAAAGCCTTCCTTGTCCGCATCAAGAATGCAGACCAGCCCGCATTCCGGAATGTCGAGGCCCTCGCGCAGCAGGTTGATCCCCACCAGCACGTCATACACGCCCAGCCGCAGATCACGGATCAGTTCGATCCGTTCCAGCGTTTCCACATCGGAGTGCATATAGCGTACCCGCAAGCCCGCCTCGTGCATAAATTCGGTCAGATCCTCCGCCATCCGTTTGGTCAGAGTGGTGACGAGCGTGCGGTATCCTTTGGCGGCGGTCTGGCGGCATTCCTCGATACAATCCTGCACCTGATCCTCGACCGGGCGGATATTGACCGGCGGGTCGATCAGGCCAGTAGGACGAATGACTTGTTCTGCAAACACGCCGCCGGTCTGCTCCATTTCCCAAATGCCCGGGGTGGCTGATACAGCGACGGTTTGTGGGCGCATCGCGTCCCACTCGTTGAAACGCAACGGGCGGTTGTCGATACAGCTGGGCAGGCGAAAGCCGTACTCGGCCAGTGTCAGCTTGCGGCGGTGGTCGCCCCGCGCCATCGCGCCGATTTGTGGCACCGTCTGGTGGCTCTCATCGACAAACAGCAGTGCGTTTTCGGGCAGATATTCAAACAGAGTTGGTGGCGGCTCACCCGGCAAGCGACCCGTTAGAAAGCGCGAATAGTTCTCGATCCCGGCACAGCTGCCGGTCGCTGCAATCATCTCAAGGTCAAAATTGGTGCGCTGTTCCAGCCGTTGGTGCTCGAGCAATTTGCCCTCTGCCTCCAGCTCCTTCAGCCGTTCTTGCAGCTCGAATTTGATCGCTTCACTCGCCTGCTTCATCGTCGGGCCGGGCGTGACATAGTGGCTGTTCGCATAGACCCGAACTGTGTCGAGGCTGGCGCCCTTCTTGCCAGTCAGCGGGTCGAATTCGCTTATCTCTTCGATCTCGTCGCCGAAAAAGCTGATGCGCCATGCCATATCTTCATAGTGGCTGGGGAAGATTTCCAGATTGTCGCCGCGCACTCTGAAGCAACCGCGGGCAAAGGCGGCGTCATTGCGTTTGTATTGCAGCGCGACCAGCTTGCGGATCAACTCGCGCTGATCGACAGTCTCGTCCTTCTTGATGTCGAAAATCATCGCCGAGTAAGTTTCGACCGATCCTATACCATAGAGGCAAGATACCGAGGCGACGATGATCACATCATCGCGTTCCAGCAGCGCACGAGTGGCCGAGTGGCGCATCCGGTCAATCGCCTCGTTTACCGATGACTCTTTCTCGATATAGGTGTCACTGCGCGGGACGTAGGCCTCGGGCTGGTAATAATCGTAGTAGGATACGAAATACTCGACCGCATTGTTGGGGAAGAAGCTCTTGAATTCGCCATAAAGCTGCGCGGCGAGGATTTTGTTCGGTGCGAGGACAAGGGCAGGGCGCTGCATTTCCTCGATCATTTTGGCCATGGTGAAGGTCTTGCCGCTGCCGGTTACGCCCAACAGAACCTGGGTTTGCTCTTCGGCTTGGGCGGCCTCGACCAGTTCCTTGATCGCTTTGGGTTGATCGCCCGCCGGCTGATAATCAGAGACCAATTCGAACGGACGTCCGCCATCGCTTTTCTCCGGACGTGCGGGTTTGTGTGGCGTAAATTCGCCAGACGTATCCGGTTCTTCCAAGCCTCTGCGGATGACCAATTCAGACATGCCAATCGATATGGTCCGATGCGGGACAGGTCGCAACCGTGATCTGAACAAACCCCACATTCGGCAGGTTTTTTGCGCTTACATGGTTTCCACAAATGGTTAGCGTCATTGGCAAGCGAATCGCGGCGGCGTAGTCTCTGGCTCGGTTTAAATATCACTGATGGGAAATCACCATGCGGGTTGTATCAATTCTTGCTGTCGCGTCTGCGCTTACTCTGGCTGCCTGTGGCGGCGGTGAAGGGGGCGAAGCGGAAGAAGTCGTGCCAATGGGCGAAGCTGAGATCGCAGCCGAAATGGCTGAGACAGTTATGCCGTTGGCTGGCCAGTACACGGCGACGACTGAGCTTCTGGACTTTTCTGTCCCCGGCGTTCCTGAAGGCATGACGGACACCATGCGCGAGACCGTTGCCGGCGAGTTGTCGCAAGGGCACAGTTTCTGTCTCAAAGAGGAAGATCTGGCCGATGGCTGGAAAGGTTTCTCCGAGAAAATGGCAGACGGCGATTGCAACTTTAACCGCTACAATGTGAACGGCGATCAGCTGGATGCGGAGATGGCTTGTAAGGTTGGACAGACCGAGGGCATCACCACTTTGCAGGGTACGCTGGGTCAGGAAACGCAGGATATGACTATGCGGGTAGAGCAAAATCTGCCAGTTGGCTCCGTCAACATGACCATGCGGATGCAGACCACGCGCACAGGTGACTGCACCGAGTAAAAATCAGGAGAGACATATGCGCGTCAGCTGGGCAAAGATTTCGATCACAAGTGCCGGATTGCTGAGCGCAGGCCTCTTATCAGGATGCGGCGGCGGGGATGATTCTCCGCCGTCCGTGTCTGAAGAGAAGGTTCTCGCCGAGGCGTCAGAAATGGTGAAGCCCAAGGCGGGTCTCTACAAATCGCAAGCGGTGCTTGAAGAATTCGACGCGCCGGGCCTAGCCCCACAGGATGCCGCACGGCTGCGCGAACGGTTCGAAGGGCTGCAGGCTGAACCAACCGAAGTCTGTCTGTCGCAGGAAGAAGCGGAAGAAGGCTTCGAGAAATTTGTCGAGCAAGTCCAGCTGGGCAATTGTTCGGTCGAACGCTTCGAGACGAGCCAAGAATTTATCAACGCTGCGATGCTGTGCAGCGCACCGGGCGGGGTCAGCTCACGTATTGGCGTACAGGGACGGGGCGCGCCTGAACAATCGCGCATCACGCTCAACATCGAACAGACTGTGCCGCAATTCTCCGAACAGCCAATCACATTCACACTGCAGATCGAGAATGAGCGGATCGGCGATTGCAACGCCGAAGCCGCACCCGCTGCCGAGTGATCCGCAACACGCCGCGTTACCCTTGCCGGATATTCGCGAATCATTACATTGACCTGTGATGGTTGAAACGAACCCGACCAAGCTTTCGGCAGAAGCGGCGCTGGAACAGGCCGAGCAGCTGGCAAATGAGATTGCCCGCAGGGCCGCTCTCGCGCGGGAGCCCAATCTGGATCAAGCAAAGGGGCCATCGATTTGGCGCTGGCTGGGCGAAGCAGAGGCGCTGGGCGCACCCTTCCGACGCGATCTGCGGCAGATCGAGGTCCAACCCTCGGCGAACCCCCGCATGGTTATGATGCTTCCCGGCTTTGGCACTGGGCCCACGCGCATGCGTTTTCTCGCGCGACAGATCGAGCGGGCGGGGCACAAGGTTAAGCGCTGGGGTATGGGGCTGAATTTCGGCCCGAGCGAAGCCAATTTTGCGCAGCTGGAAGAACGTTTGAGCGAAATCTATCATCGCTATGGCGATCAGAAAGTCTATCTGGTGGGGTGGAGTCTGGGCGGATTGTTCGCGCGAGAACTCGCCAAGTCGCATCCCGATATGGTCGCCAAAACGATCACAATGGGCACGCCCTTTTCAGGCTCTATGCGCGCCAACAATGTCTGGCGGATTTATCAGGCGGTGGCGGGCCATTCGGTCGACAGTCCACCCGTGGTTGAGGATTTGGGTGCAAAGCCGCCCGTGCCGACGGTTGCGTTCTGGAGCCCGCGCGACGGAATGGTTGCCCCACGCAGCGCAAGCGGGCAACCGGATGAGCGTGACAAAGCAGTGGCTCTGCGGTGCACCCATATCGGGTTTTCCTATGCGCCCGAAGCCGTGCAGGCGATTCTTACCGAGCTTGAGCTTGGCGAAGACCTTTAAACCAAGGAAAAGTACGTAGGGAGTTTCCTCTATTGGAGCGAGCCCACACCGCGCTTTTCCCTAAGTTTGCACCGATATGGATATATCCGGATCGCCGAGAGGGCTTGCGCATTTTACGCGGGTTCTAACCACTAGGTAGCCTCCAAAATGGAGATTGATCCGCGCGCCTTGTGGTTAATGACGCTGCATGCTTAGCGGCATGACAGATCGAAAAATCCTCCACTTCATCGACAAAGACTCCCGGATGCGGGCCGAATTGTCTCGTGCAGCTTATGGCCTTGGGCATCATGCCGAAGTCTATGCCAGCTTTGACGAGCTGCTGGAACGACCACCGACTGACGGGATTATCATTGCCCGCGATGAGCATGCCGAAGGCGGCATTGCCCGCGATCTGTTTCGCTTGATCCAAGCGGGCATTTGGCTGCCTGCGATCGCAATTGCTGAGAAGCCCGACGCAGAATTGGTTGTTCGCGCGATCAAGGCAGGAGCGCTGGACTATCTTGAATTGCCGGTCGCGCCCGGCACGTTGGCCAGCACATTGGAGCGTGTCTCTGATGAGGCGGAGGAAGTTGCTGCTACGCGCCAACGGATCATCGAAGCGCGCGAGCGAGTTGAGCGTCTCAGCCGGCGCGAAAGCCAGGTGCTGGAGCTGTTGGTAACGGGCCTAAGCAACAAGGAAATCGCTCGCGAGCTCGACATCAGCCCGCGCACTGTCGAAATCCATCGCGCCAACATGATGTTGAAGCTGGGCGTGAAGCACGCCGCCGAGGCTGTGAGATTGGCTCTCGAAGCGCGCCAAAGTCCCGCTGCCACGATGCCGGATACGCCCGCGATCCCTTTGGGAAACGGCGCCGATCAGGGCGAGGCGCTTGATGCTCCTGCTGCCACGGAAGAACTGGTCGGGGCTGCGGTCATTCACACTTAGTTGCAAGCGTGCATAGATGCTGCGTTATTGCGGGTTAGCGGCAGAATCCGCGGCCGCTGCGCTCAAGGTGGAAATGGTCGCGATGGGCGGAATTGTATTCCGGGCCAAGGACAGTGCCGAAACGTTTGCAAGCGCTGTCTTGAACGATCCGCAAGAAACGCCGCTCGTCGCGCGATCCGCTTTCCCAGTCATCGACCAGTGAAATGCGCCTGCCATCAGCCAGCACGAAAGCGGATACGTCAATCGCATCTGCGCTGGCATGGGCTGAACGCTTGCTGCTGCCTGCAACATTGCGGCAGGCATAGCTGCCCATCGTTTCGATTTTCGCCAATGGCGATCCAAGGATTTGGCGTGCGGCGCGATCAACGCCAAACCGT
>CAKZSF010000289.1 GCA_937920575.1 uncultured Sphingomonadaceae bacterium
GCGGGCAAGATGATGGCTGAAGGCTTGCTTGGTTTCGGGATTGCGCCCTTGGTCGCGGCGTTCCTGCTCGCTTTGATTGTCAGGATCGCTCAAGGGTCTGCAACAGTGGCGATGCTTACGGCTGCGGGATTTGCCGCCCCGATTGCCGCGACCGCAGGCCTTGCCGGATGGGATCTCGCTCTGATGACAATCGCCATTGCGGCGGGGGCGAGCATGGCCAGCCATGTCAATGACAGCGGCTTTTGGCTCGTTTCGCGCTTCTTTGGTATCACTGAGGCCGAAACATTAAAGAGCTGGACCGTCGCCTCCAGCCTGGTTGGATTGACCGGCTTTGCGGTAGTCTTGCTACTCGCTGCACTCACCTGATGCAGTGATTACCATATCGGCCAGAGTCGGCACGGGTTGATCACCTGCACGGCGAGGCGTGCTGGCGAGACACGCTGCGGCTTTTAGCTGGTGAGATAGGCAAAGCTCTTGGCAGTCGATGCAAGCGGATCCTCAGGATTGTCATGCTCGACATAGAAGCGCGTAAGACCGGCTTTCTCAGCCTGCGCAAAACGTGCCGGGAAATCGATCACGCCATCACCCACGGAGACCATATCGCCGCGCGCATTGCGATCTTTAATGTGGCACGAGGTGAAGCGCCCGGGTGCCTTTTCAAAGAGCGATGCAGGATCAACGCCCGCCTCTGCCGCCCAGAAAAAGTCGATTTCCATATCAACCAATGCGGGGTCTGTCCGATCTAGCAGAATATCGTACCCATTCTCGCCATTCTGGTCGATGAACTCAAATTCGTGGTTGTGGTATCCCAGTTTCAGACCCTGTTGTTTTGCAGCGGCCCCGCGCTCGTTGAGCAAATCAGCGAGGGCGCGATAGCCATCAAGAGTGCGTTCCTCTTCCGGAATCCATCCCAAATAAAGCCGATCCTGCCCCAGGATGTTGGCCGCTTCCATATCAGCGCCCAACCCTTCTTTAAGAGCAGGAAGACGCACATGGCCTGAGCGGCTGGTCAGCCCCAGATCATCGATGATCGCGCGGACATCTTCGGCCTTGTGCTCAAACAAGCCTGCGGTCTCGACATCTTTGAAACCAATCTTGGCAATCGATTCCAATGTTGCCTTCGCATCCTTCTCGAACAGATCACGCACGGTGTAGAGCTGTACACCAAGAATGCCGTCATATGGCTTGGCGACCGCAGTCTTGCTCTGTTCCTGCGCGGTGCAGCCAGCGACCATTACGAGGCCTGTTGCACCTGTCGCGGCCAGAAATTGCCGGCGCGTTGTCTCGATCTTGGTCATACCAGTTTTCCTTCCTTCATTTGCCCGGCCGCATAATCAGCAGCGCGCGCAGTCAGAGCCATAAATGTCAGTGATGGGTTTTGGCACGCGATCGAGGCGAAAGCGGATCCGTCCGTTGCAAAGACATTGGGCACGTCATGGCATTGGTTGAACCCGTTGAGCACAGATGTCTTCGGATCGCGGCCCATACGCACGCCGCCCATCTCGTGAATGCAATGGCCCGGGATCGGATCGTTTTCGAAGGTTTCGATATTGGTCGCGCCCGCTGCTTCGAGCATAGCCACCGCATCGGCCTTCATCGCCTTGCGCATTTTGCGCTCATTGTCGCTCCAGCGCACATCCATATGCGGCTGAGGGATGCCGTAACTGTCCGTCTTGTTTGGATGCAAAGTGATGGTGTTGGTCTCTATCGGCAATTGCTCGCCAAAGGCGTGCAAGCGCAAGCGCCACGGGCCAGGCTGTTTCAATTGCTGCTTCAGATCCGTGCCAAATCCCTTACCGCCCAACGCCTCGGGCCAAGTGGGCCGCATGCTGCTGCCTTGATAGCCAAAACCGCGTAGAAACTCGCCATCGGTGCGGTTGTCGAGATTGTGATAGCGGGCAACATAGGTGCCGTTTGGCCGACGACCGGCTTCATATTTATCGTCAAATCCAGGCATCACCCCGCTTGCACCAAGCCGGTGGTGGTGATCCATAATATATTTGCCCAGAACACCGCTGGAATTGGCAAAGCCAGTGGGGTGATCATCCGATGTGGAATTCAGCATGATCTGATTGGTGGCCACCGTTGACGCACAAAGGAAGATGACCTTCGCCGAGAGATCCTTGGGCTGCTTCGTATCGCGGTCGATCACGCGCACCCCAGTGGCCCGTTGGGATTTCGGATCGTAGTTGATCCGCTCGACCAAATGACGCGGCAACATCGTCATATTGCCCGTGCGCTCAGCTGCTGGAAGCGTGGCCGAAACGCTGGAGAAATAAGCACCATACGAACATCCGCGTTCGCATTGGCTGCGGAATTGGCAGCTGCTGCGTCCCAATTCCATTTGCTCGGCTGTCGGTTTAGTGAGATGCGCCGCGCGCCCGATGATGAATTTGCGATCAGGAAAGGCAGCTTCGATCCTCTCCTTGGCTGCCTTCTCAACGCAGGTCATATCCATCGGCGGTTGAAACACGCTGTCGGGCAATTGCGGCAGGCCTTCGGCAGACCCGCTTATCCCGGCAAAGGTCTCGACATAGGAATACCAATTCTCAATATCGGCATAGCGGATCGGCCAATCATTGCCGTGACCGTCAGCCTTATTGGCGGCGAAGTCCATCTCGCTCCAACGATAGGATTGGCGTGCCCACATCAGCGATTTGCCGCCAACCTGATCACCGCGCAGCCAATTGAAAGGCGCGTCTTCGCCGTGCGAATAGGGATTCTCGCGGTCATTGATAAAGAAATTGCGGGTGCTCTCGCGAAAGGCGTAGCACTTATGTTGTGTCGCATAATCAGAGGCCACCAGATTGGGGTCTACGCGATCGCGAAACTCCATATCCCAAGGCTCTTTGAATTCGCCCAGATAATCTTCGCCGGGCTTGGTATCCTTGCCGCGCTCCACGACCAGAACTTTAAAACCCTTCTCGGCGAACTCCTTGGCCGCCCAGCCACCGGACATTCCCGAGCCGACGACAATGACATCAAAATTTCCATCTAAAGACATCTATGATTTCCTAAATCTGGATCGGGATTAAACGCCGCGGGCGAGCCACGCGCTGCCGACTTCGGCAAGTGGAACACAGCCATCGTAGCGTCCGGGAATCTCTTCATATGCGAGCTCTTTGGTCGCCGTTTCGGACGTGTAAAAACCGAAAACGGTCAGATCACGCAATAGCTGCCAGGTTTCATTCCCGTCATCGTCCAGCCGTTGAAGCACCGCGTCGACATCGGCTGGCTCGGCAGTGTCCACAAACTGGATTCCCGCATCGGAAAGCGCGCCGGAAATGTCTGACAGACCGCTAACAAAATCGCCTTGCTGCTCTTCGGTAAAATGCTTCTCGTAAACGGCGGCAATGTAGCTAGGCACGTTTGCCGCCAGCGCTCCACCTGTGTCAGTCTCTGGTATGATCCGATCGCTGATTACAGAAATCAGAGTCATGCTTTTTTCCAGTGTCGGCGGTACAGACGAACAGCCGCCAAGGGTTGCCAGAGAAGGCAAAACGATTGCCGCCCCTGCCACCGTGACAGAGCCTCGCAACAGGCTGCGCCGGTCCATCGAAGAGGTGTGATGTGTCATGCCTATTCACCCTCCGCCGAATTCTCGAGTTGCTTTCTCGCGAAATAAAGCACCGCGAAGACGGCAATCAGCACCACCGGGAAATAGACGAGCTGAGACAATGCCCCCTGCCCTGCGGCGACTTCGATAGCGCTGCCTTGCGCACCGCTTGCCTCTGCTTTGGCCCGCGCGCTATCGATCCATCCGCCAATGATCGGGTTCCAGATGGTGAGGGCGAACATCCCGGCTGCGCCAACCAGGCTCATACCCAGAGCACCCGAACGCGGCACATATTGCGCCGTGACGCCAATCATCGTTGGCCAGAAATAGCAGACGCCCACGGCAAAAATAATCGCTGAGACATAGACCATGGCGCCGCTGGCCGAAGCCATCAGGAACAGGCCCAAAGTCGTCAGAATTGCGCTCATCAACAACACGCCGAGCGGATTAAACGCCTTAATCAGCGGCCCTGCGAAATAGCGGCCAACCGCCATGATGCCTGTGACCATGCCGAGCACGATCATGGCTTGACCCGGGACGTCGCCCAATTGTGCGCCAAGGATGCGATCAACCCATTGCTGGGTACCCAGCTCTGATGTCGCTGTGACGCTCATAATCGCCATCAGCACAATCAACAGGAAAGCATCGCGCGCGCGGCCTGCACGAAACAGCATCAGCATGAAGGTGAGGCCCAGCGCCAGGATCAGCGGAAGGACAAATGTCCCGGGCAAACCAGCGACCAGATCATTAGGTGTGCCGATCAGAACCAGCAGGCCAAAGACAGCGCCCATCAGCAACACGCCTTTGGTGTCGAGATCAACGATCCGCTCTGCCTCAGGCACGTCGGGAAACTGCGTGGTGAAGACCATAAAGCCATAGATCGCCGTAGGGATCAGCATGACCGCAATCTGCGGCTGCCAGCCAATTCCGGCGTTGGTCATAAAATATGAGACTGCCGCACCGATCACGATGCCGCCCGGGAACCAGACGTGGAACCGGTTCAGCCACTTGGTCTTCTCTTCCTTATAGAGGTCAGCAACCAGTGGATTGCACGCAGCCTCCACCGAACCATTGGCAAAGCCGATGAAGAAGGTGGAGATCAAAAGACCCAAAAAGCCATCGGCCAAGATCGTCAGAACCAGCCCGAGAATATGGCCCGCAAAGGCCAAGATCATGATCAGGCGCGGTCCAAGCTTGTTGTAGAGGAAGCCGAACACAACCATTGCCAGCGGAAATCCGAGAAAGGCCATGGAGTTCACCCAGCCCAGCTGCGTATCGCTGAGCGCGAACTCCTCTGAAAGCTGGGTCAGAATGCCTGCGCGAATGCCGAAGGTCATCGCGGTTACGATCAACGAGATACAGCTCAGCAAGAACAGCCGATCCCGGTTGATTGCGAATGGCGCGTTTGCGCTCATCGTTGCTGTCGTCATGTTTTTCCCTCCCAAATACCGGCGTCAGCTTTTAATGCCGAGCGTCCGATCAATTTTACCCTGATCGAGGTTGCCCCCAGCGAAGTCGTCAAACGCGTATGGGGTTGGCCTGATCAGGTGATCCGCGATGAATGGCGCGCCTTCGGCGGCGCCTTGCTCTGGATGTTTGAAGCAACACTCCCATTCGAGCACCGCCCAGCCATCGAAATCATACTGCGTCAGCTTGCTGAAGATTTGCCGGAAATCGACTTGCCCATCGCCGAGCGAGCGGAACCGCCCAGCGCGATCTTGCCAATCGCGATAACCGCCATAAACGCCTGTGCGGGCATCGGGGCGGAACTCTGCGTCCTTGACGTGGAACGCTTTGATCCGCTCATGATAGCGATCAATAAAGGCGAGATAGTCGAGCTGTTGCAGCACAAAGTGGCTGGGGTCATAGAGGATGTTGGCGCGGGGGTGATCATCCACGGCATCCAAAAACGCTTCGAAGCTGGCACCGTCGTGCAAATCTTCGCCCGGGTGAATTTCAAACGCGACATCGATGCCGTTGTCCTCATAGCAATCGAGGATCGGCCGCCAACGTTTCGCCAGTTCGGCAAAACCTGCGTCAACCAGGCCGGCGGGGCGCTGTGGCCATGGATAGACCAAATGCCACATTAGTGCGCCGGGGAAGCTGGGAACCGCTTTCAGGCCCAAGCGACGCGAGGCCACCGCCGCCTTCTTCATTTGATCAACGGCCCATTCTTGGCGCGCCGCTGGATTGCCGTGGACAGCCTCTGGAGCGAAGGCATCGAACAGCTCATCATAAGCGGGATGAACCGCGACCAATTGGCCTTGCAAATGCGTTGCCAGCTCTGTGATCGTGATCCCGCGTTCGGCGCAACGCCCGGCTAGCTCATCGCAATAATCCTGACTTTCAGCCGCCAGATCGAGATCCATGCACCGGATGTCATTCGACGGGATTTGGACGCCTTTATAGCCAAGTCCGGAAACCCACTCGCAGATGGAGTCGAGCGAATTGTAGGGGGCTTCGTCGCGCATAAATTGCGCCAGGAAAATGGCGGGGCCTTTTATCTCTTTCATGCGAGCAGTCCTTTTTTGTCGGGGCCGAATGCCGGGGCCTTAATGTCAGTCCAATCACCACCGGCTTCGCTGCTGGCGATGGCCGCTTCCAGGAACGCCATACCGCGCAGTGCCTCTGCGATACCGGGAACACCATGCGCCGCGGGCGCATCGCCAGCGCGGATCGCGGCGGCGAAGAATTTGTAGAGATTGGCGAAAGCTTCAAGATAACCTTCGGGATGACCCGAAGGCGTCCGACAACGCGCCAGCGCCTCTTCGCACAACGGCTTGTCGACGCCTGCACGATGGACGCGGTAAGCGTCGCTCCCGCGCCTCTCGATCAGGGAATTCGGCTCCATCTGACGCCACTCGAGCGCGCCATGCTCGCCGTAAATCTGGATCAAGAGATCATTCTCTTCGCCGACGCACACTTGGCTTGAGATCAAAACGCCAGTCGCGCCGTTTTCCAGCGTGAATGCCATTTCATTATCATCATCGAGCGGGCGATCCGGGAAATGGCTGCGCAAGCTGGCGGAAAGTTTGTCCATCCGCGAATGAGCGATGAATTCAGCCAGAGAATGCGCGTGGCTGCCAATGTCGCCCAGCGC
>CAKZSF010000290.1 GCA_937920575.1 uncultured Sphingomonadaceae bacterium
CCAGCTGGTCGGCCTTGTGCCCGAACCGATGCTGCCGGTGGTCGAGGTGCACGCCCCGCTGGTGCAACGCCGCTTGGCCGAACCGATCCGTCACCGCGATCTGCTCGATCAAGTGCTGCGCGATCTCGCGGCGGATATGGAGCGCGTGCTGGAAGGGCGCGGGGCTGGGTCGCGCAGGCTCGATCTGGGCCTGTGGCGCGTGGATGGCGAGGTGATTGTCCGTTCGCTCGAAATGGCTGCTGCGACGCGCGATCCGGCGCATATCTGCCGCCTGTTCGCGAACCGCCTTGATGATATCGACGCAGGCTTCGGGATAGAGACCGTGCGCCTGCGCTCCTCATGGACGCAAAGCCTTGCTCTGGCGCAGGAGGATTTTGAGAGTTCTGCCGAACAACACGGTACCTCGCTCGCGGCCTGTCTGGATCGGCTGACGGTGCGCTTGGGCTCGCAGGCTGTTCGCCGCCCGGTGATGCGTGCGAGCCATATTCCTGAGCGTTCTCAGCGTTGGCAACCACCGCTGGAGCCGCAACCACCCGCGCAGGACGAGCTGCGCTTCCACGCGCGTCCGCTCAAGCTGCTCGACCGGCCCGAGCGGATCGCGGTGCTTTATGCCACGCCCGATGGCTTCCCCCGCCAGTTCCGCTGGCGCGGCGGCGCGCATGAGGTCGTGCGGGTTGAGGGGCCAGAGCGGATCGCGCCGGAATGGTGGCGATCCCGCTCCACCACACGACTGCGCGATTACTACCGGATTGAGGATGGTGAGGGACGGCGATACTGGATTTATCGCGACGGAGTGATCGGCGATGGGCGTGGCGGGATGCCCGACTGGTATTTGCAAGGGCTTTGCGCCTAATGCCGGACAAACCTCTCACGCCCGAGCGCAAACGCATCACTGTCGATCCTGACGAGATCGCCGCGCCGCCACGCGCCAGCTTTGTCGAGCTGGGTCTGGCGAGCAATTTCAGCTTTTTGTGCGGGGCATCGGACGCGGTTGATCTGGTGAGCACGGCGCGCGCGCTGGGCTATGATGCGATCGGGATTGCGGATGCCAATTCCTTTGCCGGTGTCGTGCGGGTGCACAGCGAGGCGAAGACGCTGAAAATGCGTCCTGTGATCGGCACCCGGATCGAGACGGTGGAGGGGCTGGTTTTCCTTGCTTACCCGAAGGATCGCGCGGCCTATGGGCGGCTGTGCCAGCTGATCTCGACCGGGCGAATGCAAACGCTGTCGGGGGAATGGCAGGACAAGGGCGTGTGTGCGATCAACCTCGCCATGCTGGCTGCGCATTGTGAAGACGTGCAGCTGATCCTGCTGCCGCCGGGCGATTTGGATGCCGAGCTTATGCTCGAAGTCCCAAACAATGTGGTGCCGCTCGATCAACATCATCCTGGATCATCTATGGTGGCGGTGAAGGAAACATTCGAAGACATTCTCTCTCACCTTACGCAGCAGCTCTCTACGCTCCGCCATCTCGCGGCATCCTATCTCTATCGCGGCGATGATCTCGCGCGGATTGACAGGCTGGACGCGCTCGCCCGCGCGAATGGTCTTGCGCTGCTCGCAACCAATGACGTGCATTATCATGCGCCAGAGCGCCGCCCCTTGCAGGATGTGATGACCGCGATCCGGCACAAGACTACCGTCGCGAGGGCCGGACATCTGCTGCACGCCAATGCCGAGCGGCATCTCAAATCCCCGCAAGAGATGGAGCGGCTGTTCGCTCGCTGGCCCCATGCGATTTCTGCGGCGCGCGATGTTGCGGATGCTTGCACCTTCAGCCTGGAGGAGCTGGCTTATGAATATCCGGAGGAGATCTTTCCTGAGGGCAAAACACCGCAGGAATATCTGGAAGAGCAGACCTGGCTGGGCGCGAAGCGGCGCTATCCAGAAGGGGTTTCCGAACATGTCCGGCAAACGTTGAAACGCGAGCTGGTGCTGATCGGCAAGCTCGATCTTGCGCGCTATTTCCTCACCATCAAGGATATCGTCGATTTTGCGCGCTCGGTCGATCCGCCGATCCTGTGTCAGGGGCGGGGAAGCGCGGCCAATTCGGCGGTTTGCTATTGCCTCGAAATCACCAGCGTTGATCCGGCCAAACACGCACTGCTGTTTGACCGGTTTATCTCTGAAGAGCGCAAGGAGCCGCCCGATATTGACGTCGATTTCGAGCATGAGCGGCGCGAGGAGGTGATCCAGTATATCTACGCCAAATATGGCCGCCACCGTGCAGGCTTGACCGCGACTGTGATCCATTACCGCCCGCGCATGGCAATCCGCGAGGTGGGTAAGGCCTTGGGGTTGAGCGAGGATATTACCGGTGCGCTCGCCCGAACGGTGTGGGGCAGTTATGGCAAGGAAGTGGGCGAGCAGCACGCCCAAGAGATCGGGATGGATCTGTCCGATCCACATCTGCGCCGCGTGCTCAAACTAACCGAGCAAATGATTGGCATGCCGCGACATTTATCGCAGCATGTGGGCGGCTTTATCTTGACGCAAGGCGCGCTGACAGAGACCGTGCCGATCGGCAATGGCGCGATGCCGGACCGCAGCTTCATAGAGTGGGACAAGGACGATATTGAGGCGCTGGGCATCCTGAAAGTCGACGTGCTGGCGCTGGGGATGCTGACTTGCATCAAGAAGTGCTTCGATCTGCTGGAGGATCACCACGAGCGCCCACTGACACTCGCGACAGTCCCACGCGAAGACCCAGAAACCTATGCGATGCTGCGCAAGGGCGACTCGCTGGGCGTGTTTCAGGTGGAAAGCCGCGCGCAGATGAACATGCTGCCGCGCCTGCGGCCCAAGGAGTTTTACGATCTCGTCATTCAGGTTGCGATCGTGCGGCCCGGGCCGATTCAAGGCGATATGGTGCATCCCTATCTCAAACGGCGACGCGGGGCGGAGCAGGTCTCTATACCCGCGCCTGCGCCCGAACATGGCCCGCCGGACGAACTCAGCTCTATTCTTGGCCGCACATTGGGCGTGCCGATCTTTCAGGAGCAAGCGATGAAAATCGCGCTGGATGCGGCCAAGTTCACCTCGCTGGAGGCCAACCGGCTGCGCAAGGCGATGGCGACGTTCCGTTCGCGCGGGATGGTGCATGAGCTGGAGGATATGATGGTCGGGCGGATGGTCGCGCGCGGCTATGATCCCGACTTTGCCGAACGCTGTTTCAACCAGATCAAGGGCTTTGGCGAATATGGCTTCCCTGAAAGCCACGCGGCCAGCTTTGCGCATTTGGTGTATGTCTCAAGCTGGTTGAAATGTCATTTCCCG
>CAKZSF010000291.1 GCA_937920575.1 uncultured Sphingomonadaceae bacterium
ATCTTGGTGTCGCCGCCGCACCGTGCGCAAAACCGGTGCCGCGCATGCCAATCGAGCAAGCTTCGCGCGCCGCCATACAGTGCCAGATCCTCTGGCTGCATCGCGTTCATCACCGCCCAAGCCTGCGGGTTGGCATAGGCAGGGCCAGTCGCGCCCAGATCGGGCACCGCACCAAAATGCGCCTTGCCATCCATCAGGCCGAGGAAACACAGTTCGGCATCGGGGTCAGCGTCAGCCAAGGACGTCCATTGCAGCGCGCCATCGGGGTCGACCGCAGGGTTCAAACCGTCCAGCACAAGCAACCGCGCCTTCCAATTCATGTGTTCAGCAAGCTGATCGGGATCCATCCGCACCTGATCGGCGCGGTCGAGCTTGCAGCCTGCGAAGGCGATTGGTGCGATCGGTGTGCTCATCCGCGCATCGCCGCAAGGTCTGCTGCGAAGGCGGCTTGAAGGCCCGGCATCATGTCATACGCGCTGGAAGGCATATACTGCGTATACAGCCCCATGCGCATGCCCTGCCCGGGATAGATCGACGAGAGCGTGCCTGCTGCGCCGCCCCAGCCGAAGCTGCCCTTGTCCGGTCCTGCCAAGCCCACACGGCCGCCAGCGCCAAATCCGGCACCCTTGATCCACGGCCATTCCAGATTCGCCCCTTCCGGAGCGATGTTGCTGGTGGCGAGGCGCACCGCTGGCTCACTCATCACGCGCGTGCCGTTGATCTCGCCCAGATTGAGCAGCATGCGTTGAAACCGGTCATAATCGCGCGGGCTGCTGACCAGCCCTGCCCCGCCAAACGGGAAAGCGGGCTCTTGCGTGTAGATCGACGCTGCCGCGGGATCCATCGGCAGCCAGTCTTCGCCGACTTTGCCGTAATTGGTGGTGAGGCGCGCGACTTTTTCCTGCGGCAGAGTGAAATGCGTGTCGGTCATTCCGCATGGGTCAAACAAGCGTTGCTGCAAGAATTGATCGAACGGCATCCCAGAGGCGACTTCGATCACACGGCCAAGCAGATCGAGGCTGACTGAATAGTGCCATGTGTTGCCCGGCTGATCGACCAGCGGCATCGTCGCCAGAAGATCGGCAAACGTCTCTAGGCTGCGCACCGGCTTGTAATCATTCACGCCGGGGATCGGGAAGCGAGAGACTTGACCGGGCACCAAACCCGCCTCGTTATAGGCCTGCGCAATCGGCCCCTTCTGGATGATCGAATAACCAAGACCCGCCGTATGCGTCAGCAAATGCCGGATGGTTATGGGCGTCTTGGCAGGCTCCAAATCATCTGGACCAATGCCGCCATCATAGGTCTTCTGCACCTTCATATCCTTAAAAGCTGGCAGAATTTCATGGAGCGGCTGATCAAGCCCAAGCTTGCCATCCTGGATCAGCATCATGGTGGCGATGCCAGTGACCGGCTTGGTCTGTGAATAGATGCGATAGAGGCTGTCGCCATCCGCCTTCGTCATGCCGCCGAAAGCGAGCGTGCCCTTGCCGACAAATTCGGGATCATTGTCACCGGCGCCAATTGAAACGACGATGTTGGCGACTTTTCCGGTGTCGACATAGGACGCGATAAATTTGTACAGATTTGCCCAGCGCCCGCCATGGTCATGCGCAAATGCCAGCGACGGAATACCCGCAACACCGGCTGCAAGTCCGCTCGCCGCGCTCCCCCGCAGCAATTGGCGACGGGAAAAGCGGACCTCATCAAAATCAAGCGGCTTCATGCAGGCATCTCTCTGTTGTTGTGTTCGTAGTCGTCAAATGGGGTTGCCATTCGAAACTGGTTCTTTGTTGGATGCTTTGGGCGATGCAACCTTGCTGGTCAATGAGCGGAAATGTTGAGACCAAAGCAAGCCGTCAATTCGGGCTTGAAATCTTGGTGTGTGTTACCCATATAAGACACATGCTAAACCTTGCTTCGATCCTTGTCGGAATTCTCTCGCTGATCATCGTGATCCCCGCCACCATACCCTTGTTGGGATGGGCCAACTGGCTTGCCCTGCCGCTGATCGCAATCGGCGTTGTGCTGGGGCAATTGTCCTCATCTGGCCGAGGCGGGAGGAATTTCTGTCTTATCGTCGGCGTGATCGCGGTTGTGCGCCTCAGCCTTGGCGGTGGAATTTTCTAATAACGTCCCTCCCTGTTGTGAAACAATGGGTAGGTGGCACGGTGCCAGAGGCATCGTGACGGAGGGGGAAATCGGCGCCATACCCCTCCACCACCAGCCCTTCAGGCTGGCGGCCCCCCTCCCCATTCTTGCTACGAAGAACGGGGAGGAATTTTGATCGCCAACACCATCTGCGCAGCTTTCACGAAAAGTGTGGGCAACCCCGCTGCATCCAGATCATCGATCGGCCACCAGTCGCCGTCACTAATGGGCGTGTCTTCGCCTGTGTAAATCTGCACATCCAAGCTCAGTTGGGCATGGGTGAAAATGTGGCGAACGCAGCCCGCGTGTTGCCAATCACCTTCCACAGGAGGTTTACCTGAGCCGTTCGACTGTGCACTCCATCCATCATCGGGCAACGCGCGCATACCGCCCAACATGCCTGTGCCTTCGCGCGTGACAAGCCAGACCTTGTGCTCGCGCTCTATCCAATAGGCAGTGCCAGTACGTTCTGGCTTGGGTTTCTTTGGTGCCTTTACAGGCAATTTGGCTGGATCACCCTGCTCGCGCGCAACGCACTCATTGGCAAGCGGGCACAGCAAGCATTTCGGATCGCGCGAGGTGCAAATCGTCGCACCCAAATCCATCATTGCTTGCGCAAGATCGCCTGATCGCGTGTCCGGTGTGATCGTATCGGTCTGCGCGCGGATTGCCTTGCGTGCGCCCGGCAGAGGTTCTTCAATAGCGAACAACCGCGACACCACCCGCTCTACGTTGGCATCAACCACCACGGCGCGCTGACCAAAGGCAATCGCGGCAATGGCGGCAGAGGCATAGGCACCCAATCCGGGCAGCTTGCGCAGCTCGCCTTCCGTTTCAGGAAAACCTCCCAACTCAGCAACTTGTCTGGCGCATTTGACGAGATTTCTGGCCCGCGAATAATATCCCAGCCCCGCCCACGCGGCCATCACTTCGTCGTCGCTGGCCGCCGCCAGCGCCTGCACATCAGGCCAGGTTTCGGTGAACTTCGCGAAATAGGGTTTCACCGCCGCAACGGTCGTCTGCTGGAGCATGACTTCCGACAGCCACACGCGATAGGGATCGGGCGGCGGCGCACCCGGCCTTGC
>CAKZSF010000292.1 GCA_937920575.1 uncultured Sphingomonadaceae bacterium
CTCCGCCACGTTTGCCTCTATGAAACCATCGACGAGTTCGACACGGGCATCCTCCATACCATCGGCAATCGCCAACCCGCGGCCTTCCGGCAGGATCTCAAACCGACGGAAACCACCGTCAGGGTGTCGAATGACCAGCAATGTTTTGTCTTCAACCCGCCAACGTTCGGCAGAGCACACCTCGGCAAAGTTGCTTGCTCCGTCGACCGCGCAAGCGAT
This sequence comes from uncultured Sphingomonadaceae bacterium, assembly GCA_937920575.1. Lineage (GTDB taxonomy): Bacteria > Pseudomonadota > Alphaproteobacteria > Sphingomonadales > Sphingomonadaceae > CAKZSF01. Next base: position 220 of record CAKZSF010000292.1, read on the forward strand.
CGTGTCGCCAGCAGGCGCTTCCTCACCGCTTGAGCAGGCGGCCACACACAGCAGGCCGATAGAGCTAAATATCCGCATAAACATGGGTTTCCGCTTTAGCGCCAGGATGCGTGACTGCGCCATCCTTGGCTGAACCAACATTCTGGGCAAAGCGCCACAAAGTGCCTGATTGATAGTCGTTCTGACGCGGCTGCCAATTGGTACGGCGTTCTGCGAGTTCCGCAGCGTCAACTTGCAAGTCAATCGTACCAGCCTCGGCATCGATTGAGATAATATCGCCGTCATTAATCAGGGCAATTGGCCCGCCATCTGCCGCTTCGGGCCCGACATGGCCGATACAGAAACCACGCGTCGCACCGGAGAAACGTCCGTCGGTGATCAAAGCCACCTTCACGCCCATCCCCTGTCCATACAGCGCGGCCGTCGTGGCGAGCATTTCACGCATACCCGGCCCGCCCTTCGGGCCTTCGTAGCGGATCACGATGACGCAGCCTTCTGCAATGTCGCGTTTCTCGACAGCGGCATAGGCGTCTTCTTCACATTCGAATACCCGCGCAGGCCCGCTGAATTGCAAGCGTTCCATCCCGGCGACCTTAACAATCGCCCCCTCCGGCGCGAGCGAACCTTTCAAACCAACGACACCGCCCGTTGGGGTAATCGGCGCCTTGACGTCATAAATTACCTTCTGATCTGGGTTCCAAGTGATCTCTTCAATGTTTTCACCCAGCGTCTTGCCCGTGACGGTCATCGGTTCAGGGTCGAGGAACCCGCCGTCCAGCATCGTTTTCATCAACATGTAGACACCGCCCGCATCATGCATATCCTTGGCGACATACTGACCACCTGGCTTAAGGTCGGCGATGTAGGGGGTCGATTTGAAACTTTCGGCCACGTCGAACAGATCGAAATCGACACCGCATTCATTTGCCATCGCGGGCAAATGGAGTGCCGCGTTGGTAGAACCGCCAGTCGCCGCTACCACTTTGGCGGCATTCTCAAATGCGGCCTTGGTGCAAATATCGCGCGGGCGCAGGTTGAGCTCGAGCAGTTTCATAACTTGCTCACCAGCGGCAATCGCGACTTCTTCGCGTGATTTGTAAGGAGCAGGTGCCATATTGCTGTTTGGCAGAGACAATCCGATAGCTTCGCCGACACATGCCATGGTGTTGGCTGTGAATTGCCCACCGCACGCTCCATGTCCTGGGCAAGCAACTTTCTCCAGCGCCGTCAGGTCCTTCAAGGGACAATTGCCTGCCGAATGCTGGCCGACCGCCTCGAACACATCCACCACGGTCACATCGCGGTCATGAAATCGCCCGGGCAAAATCGATCCGCCGTAAACGAAGATGCTGGGCACATTCAGTCGCAGCATTGCCATCATCATCCCGGGCAAGCTCTTGTCGCAACCAGCAAAGGTCACGAGCGCGTCATAGCAATGCCCCCGCACGGACAGTTCCACCGAATCCGCGATCACTTCTCGACTTGCAAGAGAGCTTTTCATGCCCTGGTGGCCCATTGCGATGCCATCGGTAACTGTAATGGTGTTGAACCGGCGCGGCATGCCTCCGCCTGCGTTCACGCCTTCGCGGCACGCGTCCGCCTGAAAATCCAGCATCGTGTTGCAAGGCGCGCTGTCATTGCCAGCTGATGCCACCCCTACGAAAGGCCGGGCAATCTCTTCCTCGGTCAATCCCATCGCATAGTAATAGGACCGTTGGGGCGCTCGTTCTGGCCCAACAGAAACGAAACGACTGGGAAGCTTGGACTTGTCGAATTTGGCTGACACGCGCTCGATCTCCTTGATACCCCCATGCTTTCGCCGCTGGCGGGCGTCAAGGCAAGGCTAGGAATTCCTAAGCCGACTCAAGGAAGAGTTTAACCCGGCCAGAAATATCGGCGATCAATGCGGCAAAGCGGGATTGTCCCGCCTCGTTTGAGATAAGATCGTTGCGGATTTCTATGGCGCAATACGGTCGACCCTGTGCTTCCGCATGGCGGTTCATCGTCGCGTTCAATTCTTTGCCCGAATAGGGTTCGTTGTCACCGACAGTCATGCCCTGCTCTTCAAACAGCTGGATCGCAATGCGCGCGGCGCGGTCGTCTTCATTGTAGAGCAACCCAACTTCCCAAGGGCGTTCCTGCGGCTTGCTTTCCAAAGACGGCGTGAAGCTGTGAATGGAAAGGATCAGACCTGGCTGCTGTGCATCGAGCCATTGTGCCAACGCAGTGTGATAGGGATGATAGTAACTGTTCAACCTGTTGGCAGTGTCAGCGCCGATATTGCCAGGTATCAGATGCCCGTCGCTTTGCGTTGGCACGAGCTGGGCATGGTCCTCTTCCCGGTGCAGATCACACACGAGGCGACTGACTGTAGCCAGATGCGCCGGCAAGCCATGCCGCCTTGCGAGCCGTTCTACGACGCCGCTTACGCCAATATCGATTGCGATGTGATTGTCCAGCAAGCTCCGGTCAATGCCGAGTTCGATTCCGTCTGGAACTGCATTGGACGCGTGATCAGCAACGCAGACAATGCCGCCACGAGTTACTCCGCCAAGTTGTTTGTAAGGTTGATCGCTCATTGAGCTAGGGTCTTAGCCTACCTTGGGCAATCCACCAATGTTTGTGCATCTGGCGCAGCGTAGATGCTGCCTCGGCAATCGCGCTGTCTTCGCCGTAAATGGCGAAACAGGTCGCGCCAGAGCCTGACATCCGTGCCAGCCAAGGGTCTGTACCGCGCAAAGCTGTTAGAACATCGGCAATTTCGGGACAGGTTTCGATTGCTGGCTTCTCAAGATCGTTGCGCCCACCCAAAGCAATCTGGGAAACCTTTCCAGTTGGCATTGGCCCACGGTCGACTTGATCCCATGCTGCGAAGACAGGCCCAGTCGCCAGCGGAATGCGCGGGTTGACCAGTAGCACGGGCCAACCCGCCATATCACTCTCAATCGATTCCAGATCGGTGCCTGTCCCTCGTCCAATGCATGTTTGGCTTTGAACGCATGCGGGCACATCCGCCCCGAGCCGCGCAGCGCGCACAGCCCAGTCATCTGGCAGGCCATATTCACTATCTATGATGCGGAAAACGGCGGCTGCATCAGCCGACCCTCCACCCAAGCCTGCGGCAATCGGCAAATTCTTTTCCAGCTCGATTGTGAGCGGTTGCGAGCGCGGCAATGAGTTGAGCGCCTGTGCGACAAGATTGCCAAAGGGATCGTTCAGCTCGGCGCCGAACTCGCCATGAATTAAAACGCTGTCTTGCATAGATTGCCGCGCAACCAGCGTATCGCCAATATCAACAAACGAAAACAGCGTCTCGAGCTCATGGTAACCGTCCTCGCGCCGTGCCCTAACATGTAGCGCAAGATTGATTTTGGCGTAGGCAGTTTCAGTGAGTCTCAACGCCGTAAACGCTCTCTAAGCGGCAAGTGAACCACGTTTGCGCAGGATCAGGCATTGCGCTGCAAATCCGATTACGAACAGGACAACAAACAAGATGTAGAAGGCAAATATCCTTGGGTCTTCAATTGTCGTTGCGAACGGATCGCCAACTGGCAGACGAAGCATCGTGTCGGTTATGGCGGGGATCATGTGGAAAAGGAATGTCGCCGAGAAACACAGCGCCTCCAGATAGTCGGCGACAGGGGCAAACAGCGGTATTTTCTTCACCGCAAAACCACCAAACAGCGCAAGCAGTGTAAGAATTCCGAGGATGTGGGCCGGGCCGAAGCCGCCCTGGTTGAAAATCATCAGCGAACTGGCCGCGGCCAGAAACGTGCAAAGCAAATAGATTTGCGCCGAGCGATTGGCTGGCTTGATGAACTTGTATTTCACCAACGAATAGAGCCCCGCCAGCAAAGCAATGATCGCTATGCCAGTATGGAACCAGCCCAGTGCAGTAATCTCAGGCACGCGTTTCTCCCCTCACGAACAGGCCTACATATTCGGGTAGTTTGGCCCGCCGCCGCCTTCTGGCGTGGTCCAATTTATTTGCTGCCCCGGGTCCTTAATGTCGCAAGTTTTGCAATGGACGCAGTTCTGCGAGTTGATCTGGAAACGTTTCTCGCCTGTTTCCTCATTGGTCACATATTCGTAGACGCCGGCCGGACAATACCGAGTCGACGGCCCGCCAAACACGGCCAATTCTGTTTCAAGAGGATAGTCTTCGTCCTTCAACACCAGATGGCAGGGTTGGTCCTCTGCATGGTTCGTGAAGCTGAATGAAACAGATGTCAGGCGGTCAAAGGTAATTTCGTTGTCGGGCTTGGGATACTCGATCTTTGGATAGAGGTCCGCACGGCCAGTCGTGGTGTGGTCAGCGTGGTGCTTCATGCTGATCGGCAATCCGATCTTCAATTGACGCATCCACATGTCCGCTCCGGCCACAACGGTGCCGATGTCGCCGCCAAACTTGGCCACAGCAGGCTGTGCGTTCTGAACCAGCTTCAGCTCTTTCGCGATCCAGCTTTCACGCAGATCGGCGTCATAGTCGGACAAGGTATCGTTCGCACGACCGCCTTCGATCGCAGCAGCTATACTTTCGGCCGCCAGCATGCCGCTCTTCATCGCAGTGTGGCTGCCCTTGATGCGCGGCACGTTCACGAAACCTGCGGCGCACCCAATCAGTGCTCCGCCCGGGAATGCGAGTTGCGGGATGGATTGCCAACCGCCCTCGTTGATAGCTCGCGCGCCATAGGCAACGCGCTTGCCGCCTTCCAGATATTCGCGGATCGCTGGGTGTGTTTTCCAGCGCTGAAACTCTTCAAACGGGAACACGTGAGGGTTTTCATAATCCAACGCCGTCACAAAGCCGAGCGCGACCTGACCGTTGGCCTGATGGTAGAGAAAGCCCCCGCCCCAGCTGCCGCTTTCGCTAAGCGGCCAACCTTGTGTGTGGATCACACGGCCCGGCTCGTGCTTGTCAGGATCGATGTCCCACAATTCCTTGATGCCCAGACCGTAGACTTGCGGCTGACAATCTTTCTCAAGGTCGAATTTCGACTTCATTTCTTTGGTCAGGCTGCCGCGCGCACCCTCTGCGAACAGAGTGTATTTGGCATGGATTTCCATACCCGGCTGAAAATCTGGTTTATGGCTTCCATCGGCGGCGACGCCCATATTCTGCGTCGCGACACCGGCGACATTGCCGCTTTCGTCAAACAGCACTTCGTTGGCGGGGAAGCCGGGGAACACCATGACGCCCAATGCCTCTGCCTGTTCACCCAGCCAGCGGGTCATATTGCCCAGCGATCCGGTGTAGCAGCCATTATTGGACATGAATGGCGGCATCATCAGATGCGGCAT
>CAKZSF010000293.1 GCA_937920575.1 uncultured Sphingomonadaceae bacterium
TTCCGCATGTCGCGCGGTTCGTTTCGAGAATTCGGTGATGACCCACTGCACAGCAGATCCGGCAAAGCATCGTATCAGCACAGCCTTGGCCGATGGGGACGGCGCTTTGTACCGCTCCATGCCCGATTACGCAGCACGCAGAGGAGCCGACGCGGCACCGATTGCCTTCGCGATGAATGCAGGGATGTTTGACGAAGGCGGCCAACCGATTGGCTATTTCGTTGAAGCAAGCGAGCGCAAGCAAGAGCTCAACCGCAATGACGGCCCCGGCAATTTTCATATGAAGCCCAACGGCGTTTTCTACATACCCAAGCGCGGCCAATGGCGGATTCGCACGTCAGAGGATTTCTATTCGAACGTCCTCGACCGGCCGATATTCGGGACACAATCCGGCCCGATGTTGGTGATTAAGGGAGAGCTTCATCCAGAAATTTCCGAAGACGGAGAATCGCGCAAGATCCGCAACGGGGTTGGCGTGGATACATCGGGCAAGGCCCATTTTGTAATTTCGGAGGCACCGATCTCTTTCGGCAAACTTGCGCGCTATTTCCGCGATGAAGCCAAAACCCCAAACGCGCTGTTTCTGGATGGTACCGTTTCGTCTTTATGGGACCCGGCCAACAACCGTATGGATGCAGTGGCGACGCTTGGCCCCTTGCTCGTGGTTGAGAAAAGGCAGTAGGCGGCACAGGCATGATCCTCGTTATCGACAATTACGACAGCTTCACCTTCAATCTGGTGCATTATCTGCTCGAGCTTGGCGCAGAGGTGGATGTGGTCCGCAATGATGCGATTACCGCAAAAGAAGCGATGGCGCACAATGCCAAAGGCTTTCTGATTTCACCTGGGCCATGCACCCCGAATGAAGCGGGTGTCAGCCTCGATCTGGTTGCCGCTTGCGCCGAGGCCAAACGCCCTTTGTTGGGTGTATGTCTGGGCCACCAATCCATCGGCCAGCATTTCGGCGGCAAAGTCGTGCGCGGCGGATTGATGCACGGCAAAACCAGCGCGGTCACGCATGACAGCACGGGCGTGTTCGCTGATATCCCCTCGCCCTTTACAGCGACGCGTTATCATTCGCTGATCGTCGAAGATATTCCGGACGTGCTGGAGGTTAACGCGACAGCTGAAACGCCTGGCGTCTCAGAACCATGCATTATGGGCTTCCGGCACAAGGAACTTCCGATTCACGGAGTTCAATTCCACCCAGAGAGCATTGCGACTGAGCATGGTCATAAGCTGCTCGCGAATTTCCTTGCCCTGTGCGGCATAGATGCCAAGGTTCAGCCATGAAAACGCTTCCTGATACCGCGCAGCATTTGACCGAAGACGAAGCTGAAGAAGCCTTTGGCTGGATGCTCGATGGCCAGACATCGGACGATGACATAGAACGGTTCTTGATCGCTCTGTCCGAGCGGGGCGAGCATTCCGATGAAATCGCAGGTGCGGCGCGTGCTTTGCGTGCAAGGGTTATCCCGATCGAAGCTCCAGCCAACTCTATCGATGTGTGTGGTACGGGGGGTGACGGACATCACACGCTGAACGTTTCAACAGCGGTCTCTATGGTGGTCGCGGCTTGCGGTGTTCCGGTTGCGAAACATGGCAACCGTGCCGCATCGTCAAAGTCCGGTGCAGCAGATACGCTAGAGGCTCTTGGCCTCGATATGGAGGCGGCGGGCCGAACAGCTGAACAAACGCTCTCCGATATCGGGATTTGTTTCCTGTTCGCGCAGAACCACCACCCCGCGATGGGTCGGATACAACCCATCCGCAAGAAGATCGGCAAACGCACGATTTTCAATTTGATGGGGCCGCTGTCAAACCCAGCAGGTGTGAAGCGCCAATTGATCGGTATCGCTCGCCCAGCCTATGTGCCGATCTATGCCGGGGCGATGGCGCGGTTGGGCACGGAACGCTCGATGATTATTTCCGGCGATGAGGGATTGGATGAGCTGAGCCTGGCGGGTGGTAATGAAGTGGCCGAGGTGATCGGCCGTGAGTTTGAAATGCAAAGGATCGATGCCTCGCAGGTCGGGTTGCCACATGCCCCAGTCGAGGCGATCCGCGGTGGAGACTCCGTGCAGAACGCAAAGGCGCTTGATGCGCTGCTTATGGGGGCGCCGGGGCCCTATCGCGATGCCGTGCTGTTCAACGCCGCTGCGGCTCTATTGGTAGCAGATGAAGTCGAAAGTCTCTCTGAAGGCGTCGAGGAAGCAGGCGAAGTGATCGACAAAGGCCTCGCCAAGCAGCTGCTTGAATGCTGGATTGCGGCGGCGAAATAGGCTAAATGCGATGAACAAGCTCGAGGAAATTTGCGCCAACAAGCGGGTCGAGGTCGCTGAACGTAAGGCTGCTCGCTCAATCGCCGATTTGGAAAGCGTGGCCAAGGATGCCAGCACTCCTCGAGGGTTTGAAACAGCACTGCGCGCGAAGGCGAAAACCGGTTTCGCGCTGATCGCTGAAGTGAAAAAGGCTAGCCCGTCGAAAGGCTTGATCCGCGCAGATTTCGATCCCGCTGACCATGCAAAAGCGTATGAAGCTGGTGGAGCGGCGTGCCTGTCTGTCCTGACTGATGCGCCCTACTTTCAAGGTCACGAGGACTATTTGGTTGCCGCGCGATCCGCATGCACCCTTCCTGTTTTGCGCAAGGATTTCATGGTCGATCCATGGCAAGTCGCCGAAGCGCGTGCGATGGGCGCTGACGCAATTCTGATCATTGTCGCGGCCTTGGACGACGCGGGAATGACCGACATCGAGGCCGCAGCACTGGGCCATGGTATGGATGTTCTGGTGGAGGTGCATGACGAAGCTGAGATAGAACGTGCCCTACGTCTGAAGTCGCGCTTAGTCGGGGTCAATAATCGCGATTTGAAGACGTTCACCACCGATCTGGCGACCACCGAACGTTTGGCCAAGTTGGTGCCGGAAGACGTTCTTCTGGTGGGTGAAAGTGGGATTGCGACGCATACCGATTGCCAGCGGCTCTCCCAATCTGGTGTTCGTACTTTCCTCGTCGGTGAAAGCCTGATGCGCAAAGATGATGTTGAAGCGGCAACGAGGGAGTTGCTGGGCACTTGAGCAAACTCACGCATCTTGATGAGCATGGCAATGCGCGCATGGTTGATGTTGGGGCCAAAGCCGAAACAGCACGCCGTGCCGTGGCCAGTGGCCAGATTTCCATGGCTGACGCAGCGCTCGCCGCCATTCGTGATGGTGATGTTCCCAAAGGCGATGTGATCGCTGCAGCGCGTATTGCAGGGATTATGGCAGCCAAGAA
>CAKZSF010000294.1 GCA_937920575.1 uncultured Sphingomonadaceae bacterium
GTGTCCATATGGCCGGTCAGCAGAAAACGGCGATTGGCCTGCGGGCGTACGCGCAGCACCATATGCTGCCCGTGGGCGAGTTCGACCTCGTTTCCCTCGGCATTGACGGCAGTGACCGGTGCAGGCTCTACCAGTTCAACCTCGCCCGGAAGGGCAGAAAAGGCATCAGCAAGCACCGCCGCTTGGTCTTTCAAGCCAGCCAAATTGCGCGTGCCTGTGTTGATCGCCGACCACGCACGTGTCTGCGTCAGCATCACGGACTGATCAATCGGCGCGATCAGATCGGTTTCGGTTGCGGAAAGTTGCATCGGAAACCGGATTAGCGCGAGCGCTCTCGTGGCTCAACCACCTAGCGTCTTTGCAAGGGTGACAAATTCATCGACCGAAAGCGTTTCTGCGCGGCGCGTGGGCTCAATGCCCACCTTGTCGAGCGCGTCCAATGCTCCGGGCAGCCCCTTCAGGCTCTGGCGCAGCATTTTGCGGCGCTGGCCGAACGCGGCTTCTGTGACACGTGAAAGCAGCTTCGGATCGACGCCCGTCGGCATTGTGCCCGGTTCGACATGGACAATCGCGCTCATCACTTTGGGGGGAGGGGTGAAAGCGCTTCGATGCACTTTCATGGCCAGCTTCGCACTGCTGCGCCATTGGGCCAGAACGGCGAGGCGTCCATAAGTGCCTGAACCGTGTTTGGCGACGATGCGCTGGGCGACTTCTTGCTGGAACATCAGCGTGAGCGATGTCCAATGCGGCGGCCAGTGCTCGGCGCTGAGCCAATCGGTGAACAGTGCCGTGCCGACATTGTAGGGCAGGTTGGCAACCACTGCGAAAGGTTCACCCATCAGCTCGGCGTGATCCATTTTAAGCGCGTCGCCCTCAATCACGCGCAATTGGCCGGGGAAGGCCTCGCTCAGTTCTGCCAAAGCGGGCAGGCAGCGCGTGTCCATCTCAATTGCGGTGACACGTGCGCCTGCGCGCAGCAACGCCCGTGTCAGACCGCCGGGGCCGGGGCCGATTTCGAGCACAGCCTTGTCCGTTAGATCGCCTGGAATGGCCGCGATCCTGTCGAGCAATTGTTCGTCAAACAAGAAGTTCTGGCCCAACGCCTTGCTTGCGCTCAGGCCATGCCGGGCAATCACTTCGCGCAGTGGCGGTAGGTCGGTCATGGCGTGACGGCGCGGCGTGCGGCCATTTCGCTGGCCATGCGAATCGCGGCGATCATCGAACTGGCGTTTGCGATCCCTTTGCCCGCGATGTCGAAAGCTGTGCCATGGTCGGGCGAAGTGCGCACAATGGGCAGGCCGAGCGTGACATTGACGCCTTGGTCAAAATCGAGCGCTTTCATCGGGGCAAGCGCCTGATCGTGGTACATCGCGAGCACCGCGTCATAACTGCCGCGTTTGTGCGGCGCGTAGATCGCATCAGCCGGGTGAGGGCCGCTCGCGTTGATCCCAGCGGTTTGTAGCGCTTCAATCGCAGGTCGGATCTCGCGGATTTCTTCGTCGCCCATGCGGCCGTCTTCGCCTGCATGCGGGTTAAGCCCGCACACGGCGATGTGGGGCTGGGCAATGCCAAAGTCGCGTTGCAACGCGTTGGCGGCGATGGTCGCGCGCTCCACAATCAGTCCCTTGGTTATGCGCGAGGGTACTTCTGACAGGGCACAATGCACCGTGAGCGGAATCGTGCGCAATTGCGGCCCGGCCAGCATCATGACGGCGTGCTCAGGAGAGATCGCGCAGGCATCGGCGAGAAATTCGGTTTGTCCGGGAAACGCAAACCCCACGTCTGCCAACTGCGCCTTGGCCACTGGAGCTGTTACGACCCCAACCCCGGGATCGGACAAAGCAATGTTGGTTGCGATGCGCAGTGCATCATAGGCCATTTGTGCGCCCAATGGATCGGGAGCACCGGGGTGATAGTCACCGCGCAATTCGCCCAGAACCGGGATAGCGTCACTAAACACGGACAAGGTTTCGGAGAAATCAGCAATCGGCTTGACCGCTACATCAAGCCCTTTCGCATGCGCCGCGTCGCGCAGAACCTGCGCATTTGCAACCACAGCAAAGGGCGGCAAACCCTCAATGCGGCGCGCCCACGACTCAACGATAATTTCCGGGCCAATCCCGGCCGGATCACCCAGCGAGATAGCCAGGGGTTTCAAAGTCTAGCTGTATTCGATGATGGCATCGCGGCGCAGGTCGCGCAGGTACCGCTGTGCACGCTTGTTGATCCGCTCATCCTCAAGATTGCGCATCACCGTATCAAAGTCCGGCTCTTGCGTATCGATCGGATCGTCACGGCCACACAGCATCAGGACGCGAACACCCTCTTCCACTGTGCCAAATGGCGGGGTTGCTTGGCCCACCTGTAGCGACAGCATTGTCTGTTGCAAATCAGCCGGCAAGCCACGCGCGGCGACTTGATCACTGGTCACGACATCGGCTCCAATTTCCGCTGCAATGGCGTCTGCATTGCCGCAACCGCGCATGCGCCCGACAGCGTTTCGGAAATTGTCGACCATACCCTGCAACTGCTCCTGCGTGCCGTCTTGCGGCAGAGTAATCGCAATTTGTTTAAGGCTGAGAACCGCGTCACGGGGATCTGCCGTCAAAACCTGGCGTTGGTCGAGCATAGCGATGATAGAGAAACCGCCAGCCACCTCGATCGGGCCACGCACCTCGCCGGGCAGCATTTGTGGAACCACTGCCTCCAGCTCGGGCGATTGCAAGCGCGTCAAACGCACAAAACCCAGATCGCCGCCTTGGCTCGCCGTGCTTGCGTCCGAATATTGCACTGCCAAGGCGCGGAAATTGGCGCCCTGCCGGATCTGCTCGGCCACTTGACGTGCGTTGATTGCGACTTGCTCGCGCGTCGCCGGTGTAGAGGCCATGTAAATCTCGCCAAGGCGATATTCGATGGTTCCCTTATCGGCCTTCATCCGCTCGATGGTTTCGTTCACTTCTTCTTCGGAGACGTTCACGAAATTGGTGATGTTGCGGCGTTTCAAACGGTCCCACGCGATCTGGCCTTCCAACTGGCGACGCAAAGACGCGCCGGATGAACCAATCTTTGCAAGCTCTGCATCCATTTCCGCTGCGGTGCGTTGAAACCGCTGGGCAACGCTCAGATAGGATTCGGCAACAACAGAGGCTTCTACCGACATTTCCTGTTCGCGCGCGGCCTGAACTTGCAGTGTTTCGTCGATCAGATTGCGCAGCACCTGCGCGCGCAGCTGAACCAATTGTTCCGGGGCCAATTCCCCTTCGGCCTCGGCAAGCGTCAGAGCGACTCGGTGATCGACATCGGTGCCCGTGATAACGGCACCGTTCACCTTGGCTGTTGCCCGGCGGACATTAGGGTTGTTGAGATCAACTGCAGTTGGCGCAACGGGGATATCCAACACGGGCTGTGCAGGAGCCGCAGGCTCGTTTGTCTGCACGCTTGTTTGCGCGGTCGCAATGCTGGCGATGCCCACCAGAGCGGTCGCGGCAAGCGCGGAAAATTTCGTCGGTTTCATGTTCTGCAAAACAGCAGTCTTTCCAAAAGTCATTTGTATGTGATCCCTGCCCATTGCGGGCCAATTACCTGTTAGGATTCGTGATGGCAATGTCTCGCTTAACGCTAGCTGAGCAAAGCCGTGAAGGGGCGGCGGTCAAAAGCCCAGTGTCCGAAGCGAGACGTTGAGCAAAATCGTGTTCCCCCGTTCCGCGTCGCCAGTGGTCGTGAAGTCTCTGCGCCAAGTCAGGCCGATTTGAGTGTATCCGTCGTCATAGGCGATGCCGAGCCGTGTCCGCAGTGGCTCAAAGCCATCGGACGCAAATGTCGGATCTTCGTCGCGATCGGTCAAGTTGATGACTGCAGAACCGAACACCGACCAATGTTTCTCGAAGGCGACGCGGCCCGCAACGCGCAATTCTTCACGGTCGCGCAAATCCTCGCCATTGCCGGTGATGTCGCGGTTCAGCAGCAGATACCCTGCCTCCAGATAGGTGCGGCGCGATCCCACAGTGAAATCCAGCTCGTTGCGGCGAACAGCGAAATTGTCTTTGTCCAGACGGAAACGGTGCGTGACTTTCAGGAAGTCTTTGAAACGCACTTCGCTGCGCCCGACAAAGTCGGACACCTTGTCAGACAGACCAGTGCCATCGGGCAGGATGTTGCGTTCATCCGTCAGTCGGACGGATTGGCCAACGGTTGTCTTGACGCGCCAGTTGGGCCGGTTGAACAACCAATCGAAGCCATAGGTAAAGCGCACGCCGCTCTCCACCCGATCATAACCGGGGAAGCGATTGAGCGAGAACAAATTGCTGTCTTCCAGATCGACTGCGCGCGCATCCTCGTTGGGAATCGCAAGATTGCGGATCTGTGGGCTCGCCACGATTTGGAAGCGGGGCGTCAAAACTTGCGTGCCGCCAAAGGCCTCGCCCACCAGCGGCCAAGCTACATCAACCGCCCCCAGCGCAATGGCCCGACCTTGCCAACCAGTGTTGCCTGAATAGAGCGGGTTGGGTTCCAGCACATTGTCGTCGGAATGATAGACATCGCCGCGTGCCAGCGCGGTGAATGTGATTTGCTGGCCCATATTGGTGAGGCGGCGCAAATCCCACTGTGCGCGAGCAAAGGCACGGCGCGTATCCTGTCCCTCGCTTCGCACAATCGCGAGCGAGTTGGCCTGCAATTCGATCGTTCCGCCAAGTGCCGGATCCTTGATCCGCTGGCGATAGTCGATCACGGGCAGGGCCAGCGGAACCTGACCTTGCGGGGCGTTGAAACGCAACGTCTGCGTCGCCCAACCGGCAATCGAGAGATAGGAATCGTCATCAATCCGCTCAACATTCACTGTCGAGCGCAAGCGATCATCGCGGCTGATGTCGTACCGGCGCAGAAAGGTGCGATCTGACGTCACGCGGCCATAAAAGGTCGCGCTCCAATTCGGATCAAGCTGGTAACGGCCGTTCGCAAATACATATCCGCGCCAGGCGTTTTCACCCGGCGGGTTCAAAAAGTCGCCGATTGGCACACGGCGGCTACGTGTCAGATAGCCGGTTGCCTGAAACGCGCCGTTTTCGTCCAGCTGGCGATACTGGGCCGAAATCATCGGCGGTGCCTCCGTAAAGAGGAAGCCGGTCGCGGTCAGATCGCGATTTTCTGCAAGGCGGAAATAATAGCTGCCGTTGATCTCGACACCGTTCGAATCCGAAATTCTCAGGCCCGGAACGAGCACGCCCGACCGCGCGCGCCCATCGGTGGTGGTGGAAAGCCCGGGTAGGGGCAGCAGCCGAACGCCAAAGAATTCCAGCACCGCGCCGTCAAAACTGACGTCTTTCTTGACCGGATCATAGGTCACACGCTCCGCTGTGATCCGCCAGCTGGGTGTTTTGTCACAACCGCGCGGATCGATCACTGCGCACGCGCTGTAGGCAGCGTCGTTCAACTCGATGCTGCCGTCGGCCATCCTGGCGCCAGACCGGGCCGCAATGCGCGCGCCTTCGCTCAACGCGATCAACAAATCCTGCATCTGACCCGAATCGAATTTGTCGGTCAGCTCAACTTCGGTGGTGTAGATGCGGTTTCCGTCGGGATCATCAAACGCGACATCACCCAGCGCCTTGATCGTGCCCAACTTGCGATCCCAGACAACTTCGTCCGCGCGCACGGTCTGGCCGTCTTGCCGCATGATGACGCGTCCGGATGCAGAGATGATGTCATTCTCGCTATCATACGCAATACCATCAGCCTCAAAATCGATCTGGCCACCGGGTAGAATCCCGGATTGCGAGCCGGTTTCGGTGGCTTGTTCGGTGTTGGCACCGGTCGGCGAGGGCTCTGCAACATCCTGCGCAGAGGCATTGGCTGGCGCAATCAACACAGCCAACAGCGCTGCGCTCAGACCTGCGGACAAGCGGGACTGAACCAAATTCTGCAGAGGCAATTGTGTCAGCGGTTGAGCTAGCATGGCTTGCCTATCGCATTGCCCGCGCCTAACTGCAACGGGATGAAGATTTTGTGACATATCCATGCGATTAAGTGCCAGAATCAGACCTGAATTAAGATCAAACGCCCCACGGAGTTTCCATGCAAATCACCTTTGTTCCCACCGTTGATTTTTCGCAAGCCAAGCTGGTCGCAAAACCGGTATTCAAGGATGCCTTGCCGTCTGATCTTCCTGCTGCCGTCCTGTCAGGGGCCGCTGCTGCGCGTTTCGCCGGCAAAGCCGGGCAAGTTTTCGAATATTTTGCCGAGCAAGATGGCGCGGTTGTCCGCTTTGCCTTGGCTGGTGTTGGCAGCGCGGGCTCTTCTGATCGTGCGAGCGCGATGGAGAAAACAGGCGCGGCGCTGGCTGCGAAGTATATGGCGTCGGGCGAAACGGGCATCACGGTGGATGTGAGCGATGCCGGATTGACCGGCGATGAAGTCGCGGCATTGCTGTTGGGCCTGCGTTTGCGGACGTGGCGCTATGATGTGCACCGCACCACGCTGAAGGAAGAGCAGAAAGTCACACTCGCCGCAGCGACCATCGCAGGCGCTGGCGAGGACGCCGAATCAGCATGGGCCATTGAGGGCGCGCTGGCAGAAGGCATTGAATTCACGCGCGAACTGGTCAGCGAGCCAGCCAATGTGATTTACCCGGTTAGCTTTGTGGAGCGTTGCGAAGATCGCTTTGCGGGCACGGGCGCAACCATCCGCGCACTCGACGATGCCGAGATGGAAGCGCTCGGCATGGGTGCGCTGCTTGGCGTAGGGATCGGATCAGAACGCGAATCGCGCCTGTTGGTGATCGAATGGAATGGCGGCGCGTCTGGCGAAAAGCCGACCGCATTTGTCGGTAAGGGCGTCACGTTTGATACGGGCGGTATCTCTCTGAAGCCTCCAGGCGGCATGGAAGATATGAAATGGGATATGGGCGGTGCGGGCGCTGTCGCAGGTGCGATGCTTGCGCTGGTCAAGCGTGGAGCCAAGGCAAACATCATCGGCATTTGCGGGCTGGTCGAGAATATGCCCGATGGCCGCGCGCAGCGTCCGGGTGATGTTGTGAAATCCATGTCCGGCCAGACTATCGAAGTGATCAACACCGATGCCGAAGGGCGGCTGGTGCTGTGCGACGCGCTCACTTGGGTTCAACGCGAGTTCTCTCCCACCCAGATTGTGGATTTTGCCACGCTGACCGGCGCGATGATCATTGCCCTGGGCACCGAGCATGGCGGCGTGTTCTCCAACAATGATGATCTGGCCGACAAGCTGCTGAGCGCGGGCAAGGACACCGGCGACAAGCTGTGGCGTTTCCCGCTCTCGCCGGAATATGACAAGCTGATCAACAGCCCAATTGCCGACATGAAGAATGTTGGCCCGCGTGGCGCTGGCTCGATCACTGCTGCGCAATTCCTGCAACGCTTTGTCGAGGATGACACCCCTTGGGCGCATTGCGATATTGCGGG
>CAKZSF010000295.1 GCA_937920575.1 uncultured Sphingomonadaceae bacterium
GCAACTCTGCGCGAGGCCTATATGGCCGATCCTGCATGGGAAGCGCCCGACGACCCTGTATTGCAAGCGCGTTTCGTGCGCGCAAAAGCCAAGCTGACCGGATATCTGTCCGACCCCAAGCGTGTGATCGCCGCCTACCCTGCCAGCCGCACCGATGTGCCGGCTCGCTATGCGCGGGCCTATGCCTATCACCGCGAGGCACTGGTCAGCGAAGCCTTGGCAGAGGCCGAGGCGCTGATCGCAAGCGAGCCAAACAATCCCTATTTCCTTGAGCTGCACGGTCAGATCCTGTTGGAATCCGGCCGCCCGCAAGAGGCTCTCGCATCGCTGCGCAAGGCGACTGATCTTACCAGCAATCATCCGCTGATCGCCTCCGTCTTTGGCCACGCTTTGATCGCGACCGAGGACAGAGCCAATTTCGACGAGGCCGAGAATGTGCTGAAAGTGGCCGTCGCGCGCGATCGCTACAACCCGTTCGCGTGGTATCAGCTGGGCATCATCTACAACGAGCAAGGTGACATTCCGCGCGCTCGTTTGGCCAGCGCAGAACAGCAAGTGATGAGCCGCCGCTATTTCGAAGCCTTGCGCAACGCGCAGGCGGCCGAGGCTGGCTTGCCGGTTGGCTCGCCTGATTGGATCAGGGCACAGGATATTTCGCTGCAAGCGCGCGCCGCGCTGGAAGATGCACGCGACAGGCGCTAGAGGCACAATCCATGAGTGACGAAAAAGACAACGCGTTTGCGCGATTTGCCGTGCCTGGCCTGACTGGATTGGTCGGAGGCGCACTGGGTGCAGCGGCAGTGCTGTTCAGCGGAATTGGCCCATCGGGCAGCAATGTCCGCGACTATCTGCTCGCCAATCCCGAAGTGCTGCCAGAGGCATTCGAAAAATTGCAGGAAAAAGAAGTCGCCGCGCGGCTCGCCAACGCTGGTGATGATTTGGAAGTGCCCTTCCCCGGCGCGGTTCTGGGCAACCCGGAAGGCGCCGTCACGCTCGTGGAATTCAGCGATTATGCCTGCGGGTTCTGCCGCAGCAGCGCGAAGGATATCGCCGCGCTGGTAGAGGCCAATCCTGATTTGCGCGTGGTCTTGCGCGAATATCCAATCCTGAGCGAGCAAAGCGTCGAAGCCGCACGGATGGCGCTTGCCGCTGCCCAACAGGGCAAGTTCGCAGCGTTTCACACGGCAATGTTCGAAGCGGGCCGACCCTCACCCGAAACGATTGAACAAGCTGCGACCACAGCGGGCGTTGATTTGGCCGCGGCGCGCGCGGCGATTGCCACTGGCGAGCTCGACAAGGAATTGCAGCGCAACAGCGCGATTGCTCAATCACTCGGCATAGACGGTACGCCGGGCTGGATCGCTGGCGAGCAACTGATCGTCGGTGGCGTAGGGCGAGAGGCGCTCGCCGATCTGATCGACAAGGCCCGCTCAGACAGCTAACGCGCGCTTCCGCTTTAAGCTTCGGCCTCTTCCAGCGCCTTGGCATACATCGAATTGATCGGCTTGCTCATCACATTGCGCACCATCGGTTCGAAGAACTCCAGCGGCTCTGAATCATATTCCGGATCAAACGCGGCCTGATCGTATTTCTCGCAGAATTCCGCACA
Source organism: uncultured Sphingomonadaceae bacterium (assembly GCA_937920575.1). Lineage (GTDB taxonomy): Bacteria > Pseudomonadota > Alphaproteobacteria > Sphingomonadales > Sphingomonadaceae > CAKZSF01. The sequence goes on from CAKZSF010000295.1 coordinate 1,610, forward strand.
CGCATCAAAATGCGGGTGATCGCGGAACCCATCGCGCATATTCCGGTCAGCGCCGATATAGTGGAAATAGTAATAGCCTTGAAAAATGCCGTGATTCTGGCAGATCCAGTGGATTTCCTCGCTCACAAACGGCTTGATAATCGCTGCAGCAATATCGGGGTGGTTATACGCACCCAGCGTGTCGCCAATGTCGTGCAGCAGAGCCATCACGACATATTGCTCGTCCCGCCCGTCGCGGTGTGCGCGAGTCGCGGTTTGCAAGCTGTGCTCCAACCGGTCGACCGGAAAACCGCCAAAATCGCCTTTCAAAAGCCGCAAGTGATCGAGCACGCGATCCGCATTGTGGCTGGCATGGGCCATATATTCGCCCGAGATGATCGCCCAGTCTTCCTGCGTTCCCTCGGTCATGGCACGGAATTTCGCGCGGTCTGGTTGATCGTTCATATTTGGCTCCTCTCGCCGCCGGAATCGTATGTTCCGGCTCATTTCCTCGATAGAATGCACAAAAGCGTCGATACACTGCAAGCGCAATTATCAAAGATGCTGCCTAAATGGTCAGAAATCGGCTAGAGAAGAGTGCAATGCAGGCCTTGCCCATCAAACCCACACCGTTCTTCCAGAACAAGAACCGTGCCTTCTGGAATCTCCAGCTGGCCGGCTGGGTCGGTGTGATGATCTATCGCGGCGCTTCGGCATTGGCCAACGCGCAACCGGCCGATTTCTTTGTCATCATTCTGATCTCGACCATCACAGGCTTCTCGATCAGCCTGCTATTGTCCGTCATTTACCGCCAGCTGATTAACCGCAAGCCGCTGGTCACTTGGGGCACGACGGCAGTGGTGGTCGCGATTGCCGTGGCGATTTACGCCGCCATCGATAGCTGGGTTATCGGGCTCTACTACCCCGATCGCGAGACGACCTTTATCCAACGCGTGCTCAGCTACTCGTTTCTCAACCTGACGCTTTTGGGCGCATGGTCAGCGCTGTATTATGCGATCAACCTGTTCCTGCAGGTGGAGGAACAGACTGACCGCTTGCAACGGCTGGAGGCGCAAGCCACCAGCGCGCAATTGGCGATGCTGCGGTACCAGCTGAACCCGCATTTCCTGTTCAACACGTTGAATTCGATCAGCACGCTGGTGCTGACGCAAAAGACGCAGCCCGCCAACGCGATGCTGACCAAATTGTCGAGCTTCCTGCGGCACACGCTGGAATATGAGCCCGGCGGCAAAGTCACTGTGTCCGAAGAAGTCGAAACGCTCGGCCTTTATCTCGATATTGAGCGAATGCGATTCAGGGACCGCCTGCGCACCGACTTCAAGATTGACCCCGCTGCTGCCGAGGCGCAACTGCCATCGCTGCTGCTGCAACCACTGATTGAGAACGCGATCAAATATGCAGTCAGTCCGCAAGAAGAAGGCGCAAAGATCAGCCTGTCTGCACGGCGCCTTGGCCAGAGGCTGCGCATCACTGTGTCCGATAGCGGCCCCGGCATCCGGCAAGACAGCCCCAACCCGATGATCGAGGCCGTGGCGAAAGCGAAATCCACTGGCGTCGGCCTTGCGAATATTCGCGACCGGCTGGCGCAGGCCTATGGC
>CAKZSF010000296.1 GCA_937920575.1 uncultured Sphingomonadaceae bacterium
GATAACTACCTGATGTATATGCATTGGACACCAGCGAAGGAAGTCGAATCTCGGCAATACCCTCGTGCGCTACTCCCACAGTTCCTCGAGTACCTTGAGGAAGATTGGATTCCGAACAACGCAGAACGGTACTTCAACCGGAGAGACCCAGCTGCCCTACCTCATATCGGCCACCTGCTTCCCAAACCCCCTCAAGCGCTGGAATAGGCAAGCGTCCGCAACCCCGCCTGTGAATAACCCATCTGGTTAGAAAGTTGTTTCCTACAGCGTAACGCTGTGTCTATACGAGTCGGCATGATGGGAAATCTGCCAAGCGCGGATAACCCGACGAAATCACCTTTTCTGGCGTTCAACTGGCTTGCAATTCCCCTCTAATTTGCTCGGGTTTGTAAAAGACATAAACGCCTAGAGAAACAGAACATCGCGATAGTGTGATTCGGCGCCTCCCCGGTTGTTTGGCTGGCCCACCACATTTTCGCATTTGCCCACAATCGGAGACAATCGATGGATCGCAAGCCATGCTGCGACGCGCAGGACCGCGCCGGTTGCCAGAATGCGGGCGATCGTCACGAATGGCATCAGGACTTCTTTGATGGATTGGCAGAGACTTCCAATGTGAAGGCCGCGGCGAAGCACGCCAAGATTTCGACATCGCAGGTCTATCGCCTGAAGCGTGATGATCCGGAATTCGCCCGCAATTGGGACGAGGCGCTTCTGCAGGGTTACGAGGCGCTCGAGCTAGAGACGCTTGATCGGTTGCGCCACGGCACGAAGGCCGACGGCCCCAAATATGACATCGCCAATGCCCTGCGATTGCTGGCCATGCATCGGGAAAGTGTGACCAAGCATCGCGCGCTCAAGGCGGCCAACAATGAGGAGGCCATGATCCGCTCGATCAACGCCAAAATTTCTACGCTGCGTAAGGTCGAACAAACGGCGGTGCGCACAATCGAGCTGTTGCCTGACAAGCGCACCAAACCGCCGAAGGCACAAAGCTAACCTATGCCAGGACGTGAATTGCGCGAGTGGCTGCTCACGCATGATGCAGCAACACGCATGCGATTGCTTGCTCAGCTAAACGAGGAAGAAAGGGCCGCCTTGAGCCACCACTGGCGCGTCTGGGCGCGGCCCGAGCAGCTGCCCCCGTCGGGTGACTGGCGCGTTTGGCTGGTCTGCGCCGGGCGCGGCTTTGGCAAGACCCGGCTAGGCGCGGAATGGGTGCGGCAGATTGCGCGCGAGACACCCGACGCGCGCATCGCCTTGGTGGGTGCCTCACTCGGTGAAGCGCGCACCGTTATGGTGGAGGGAGAAAGCGGCTTGCTGGATTGTTGCGCTGACGCGGAAAGACCAAAATTTGAGCCGTCACGGCACCAGTTGACCTTTGCCAACGGTGCTCGCGCCACGCTCTATTCGGCCGCAGAACCGGAAAGCTTGCGCGGCCCCCAACACAGCCATGCCTGGTGCGACGAGATCGCCAAATGGGACAATGCGAGTGAGCGGGCGATGCGCGCTTGGGACAATTTGCAGATGGGTTTGCGACTGACGGAAAGGCCGCTCACGCTCGCCACGACAACGCCGCGCAATGTGCCGCTGATGCATCGCCTGCTGAAGAATGAAACAAGTGGCACAGTCGCCGTCACGCGTGGGACCACGTTCGACAACGCAGGCAATTTGCCGGGCGCTTTTCTGGACGCGATGCGCAAAGATTTTGATGCCACGCGTCTGGGTCGGCAAGAGCTTTATGGCGAAATGCTCAGCGATCTGGACGGCGCGCTGTGGACGCGGGCTATCCTTGATCGAGCTGTCGCATCGAAAATGAAGGAAGACCTCAGTCGTGTGGTGGTTGCTGTCGATCCACCCGCCTCGGCCAAAGGTGACGCCTGCGGGATTATCGTAGCAGGCATAGGCGAGAGCGGCAGCGGACATGTGCTGGCTGACTGCACTGTCGAGAAGGCCAGCCCCGAACAATGGGCACTCGCCGTCGCCAACGCGGCCGAGCATTGGCACGCCGACCGTGTCGTTGCCGAGGCCAATCAGGGCGGCGCCATGGTCAGCAGCGTGCTGCGCGCGGCAAGCGTCGCTTTGCCAGTGAAGCTGGTGCACGCCAGCCGCGGCAAGTCAGCGCGCGCAGAGCCGGTTGCCGCGCTCTATGAGGCTGGCCGGGTGGTGCACCACGCAATGTTTGCGCAGCTCGTAGACCAGCTGTGCGGCATGATCGTTGGCGGCGACTATCAGGGGCCAGGCCGATCGCCGGATAGGGCCGATGCGCTGGTCTGGGCGCTGACCGAATTGATGTTGAGCGGACGGGGCGGCCGGCCGCGCGTGAAGCAGATCTAACGAAGGAAAACCCATGTCATTTCTTGATACGCTGACCACTGCCTTCAAAGGCGGGGGGACATCGCGCGCGCCCTTGGGACACGCCGGTTTCCTGCCCGAATGGGCGAGCCCCTTCCCTACTGAACCGCAAGTCGCGCCCTACGAATATTCCCGCTCTGTGAAGGATGCATTTCTGAACAACCCGGTTGCCCAGCGAGCCGTGCGGATCGCCGCTGAAGGGGTTGGTAGCGCGCCGCTGCAAGCCATTGAAGGGGGCGAGTTCAACAATCTGATCACGACCACATCAATGGGCCAATCGCTGATCGAGACGCTGGCCGCCAATCTGCTGCTGCATGGGAATGCTTTCGTGCAGATCCTGAAAGACGCATCGGGCAAGCCAGTGGAACTGTTTGCCTTGCGGCCCGAGCGCATTCGAGTGGAGAACGACCGCGACGGCTGGCCTGCCGCCTATTGTTACAAGGCTGGCAGCTCGGAGACGACCTTCCCGCTGCTGGACGCAGATGGATGGCCGAACATAATCCACATCAAGGCCTATCATCCGGGCAATGACCATTTCGGCGCAGGGTGTCTGATGGCCGCCGAACAAGCCGTCGCAATCCACAACGCGGCCAGCAAATGGAACCGTGCGCTGTTGGAAAACGCCGCACGGCCCTCGGGAGCGTTGGTCTACGAAGCGGGCGACCAAACGACCCTAACGCCCGACCAATTTGACCGGCTGAAACGCGAATTGGCAGAGGCCTTCACGGGCCAACCCAACGCGGGCAAACCCCTATTGTTGGAAGGCGGGCTGAAATGGCAATCGCTTTCGATGAGCCCGGCAGACATGGATTTTGCCGAGCTGAAAGCGGCCGCTGCACGCGACATTGCGCTCGCTTTCGGGGTTCCGCCGATGCTGCTCGGTCTGCCCGGTGACAACACCTATTCGAACTACAAAGAGGCCAATCGCGCCCTTTGGCGACTGACGTTGATCCCGCTCGCCGCCAAGATTCTGCGCGGGCTGCAAGAAGGTCTGGAGCCGTGGTTCCCCAATGCGCAGCTGGCCGTCGATCTCGACCGTGTACCCGCGCTTTCCGAAGACCGCGAACGACTGTGGTCACAAGTTAGCGAGGCCGATTTTCTGTCCGACAACGAGAAGCGCGAGCTGCTCGGCTTTGCCCCCAATGAAACACCCGAAAAGACTGGAGACAGCGCATGACCCGCGAAGATATGATTGCCCGACTGATCGCACAGGCCAGCAATGAAGGCACCGATCTGGTCACGTTGCGGGCCATTGTGGAGGAAGCCAGCGAACTGGGCGCGGGCCGTGCTGTGGCGCGGCTGGGTCTGGCTGATGACAGTGCGCAGGACGATATCGATGAGTTGCGCGAACTGCTTCAGGCGTGGCGCGATGCGAAATCCAGCGCTTGGAAGGCGGCCATCGAATGGGCCGTGCGCGGCGTGTTGGCGCTGCTGTTGCTGGGCATCGCGGTGCGGCTGGGCGTGCTGGGCATTTTCAAATGAGCGGCGCCTGGCCACAAGCTGAAAGGGCCGCCACCCGGCTTGATCCTACCGAGCTGCGCCTTGCCGGTTACGCCGCGCTGTTCGGCATCGCCGATGCAGCTGGCGATGTCATTGCACCTTCCGCATTTGATCGGACTTTGCGCGCACGCCGCGATCCTTTGCCGTTGTTTTGGCAGCACAAACCTGATCAACGCATCGGCTGGATTTCGCTCGCACAACCTGATGAGAAGGGCCTGCAGGTGATCGCCGTGGTCGACAATCCGCATAGCCGCGCGGCGCAATTGCTGAAATCTGGCGCCGTGTCAGGCCTCAGCTTCGGCTATCGCGCAAGGCAGTTCGAAACGCTGCCCAAGGGTCGCCGCCTGATCGATATCGAACTGCTGGAAATCAGCGTGGTGTCGCACCCCTTGCAACACGGTGCGCGGGTTCATCTGTTGAACTAGCCCTGCACCTTCAAACCAACCTCAAACCCAACTCCAACCTGCCGCCTCTTTGGGCGGCTTTTTCGTGCCCGCTCTTGGGCTAACTCAGAAAGGTGAAAGCCCCATGGAAATTGAAACCAACCCAACTCCCCAGACCCCGGCGGAAACTGATGTCATGGCCGCAAGCTTTGATATCGTCTCGCGTCAAGACGCGGCGGAGCAATCGATCAAAGTGCTGCGCAGCGATGTCGATGAAGTGAAATCGCGGCTCGACCGTGTCAGCCGTGCAGCGTCGCGTCCGGCACTGGATGGCGTGCGCGACACCGTCGAAGTCAAAAGCTTTGTCGATGGCTATCTGCGCCAAGGCCGCGAGACTGAAGTCAAATCGATCAGCGGTGTGAACCCGGCTGATGGCGGTTATGCCGTGCCGCAGGAAATCGATGCAATCATCGCATCCGAGCTGAAAGAAATCAGCCCGATCCGCCAATTGGCGCAAGTCGTGCAGACCGGGACTGCGGGCTATCGCAAGCTCGTTTCAACCGCAGGCATTGCCTCTGGCTGGGTATCCGAAACGGCCGCTCGTGCCGAAACCGGCACGCCACAATTTGCCGAGATCGCCCCGCCAACTGGCGAGCTCTATGCCAATCCGGCAGCCAGCCAGACAATGCTGGACGACACCGCATTCGATCTCGAAAGCTGGCTTGCGAGCGAAATCGCGATGGAATTTGCCCGCGCGGAAGGCGCTGCTTTTGTCGGTGGCTCGGGCATCGATCAGCCAGAGGGCTTTCTGTCCGCGCCAACCTCGACGGATAGCGATGTGAACCGCACATTTGGCACGCTTCAATATGTCGCAAGCGGTGATGCGTCAGGCTTTGACACAGACCCTGAGACACAATTGATCGATCTGGTTCACACGTTGAAAGCCGGCCACCGCCAAGGTGCAAGCTGGGTGATGAACTCGGCCACGCTATCCGAGGTGCGCAAGCTCAAAACCACCGATGGTGCATTCTTGTGGCAGCCGGGTTTGGTCGAAGGTCAGCCGGATCGCCTGCTTGGCTATCCAGTGGTCGAGGCGGAAGATATGCCCGATATTGCCGCCGGCGAATTCCCCATCGCGTTCGGCAATTTCAAGGCCGGCTATCTGATCACTGAACGCAGCGCGACCAGCATTCTGCGCGATCCGTTCACCAATAAACCCTTCGTCCATTTTTATGCGACGAAACGGGTTGGCGGCCAGGTCCTCGATAGCGCAGCGATCAAGCTGCTGAAGATCGAGGCCTAAGCGATCCTCATGCGGGGTCAGCTCCCCTTCTGACCCCGCCCCTCAGGAACTGCC
>CAKZSF010000297.1 GCA_937920575.1 uncultured Sphingomonadaceae bacterium
ATCATAATTGGCAAATACTGGCTTAGGTCGACCAAGGCGCGCCACCCGTCTTGTGTTCAAAACTTATGGCGGCCCTAGTCCCCTGCCCGCGATGGCGCAAGACCGGGAATCACCCAAATCACACGCTTTATGTTGAAATTATTTCATCATCCCGGCGACAGCCTTTTCCGTGGCCTTGCCGTAAGGGGGTTTGAACCCGCCCAGTTTGGCAATATCGATTTTAGGCTGGTGATAAACTGCTCGAGCGTGGCTGAACTCCTTAAAGCCTTCCACCGCGTGATATGCACCCATGCCTGATGGGCCGACGCCGCCGAATGGCAATTCTTCCATCGAAATGTGGAAAATCACATCGTTGGTGGTCACACCGCCCGACGATGTCTTCGTCAAAACGCGTTCGCGCTCTGCTTCGTCATGCCCGAAGTAATAAAGCCCTAGCGGGTGATCATTCTGATTCACATAGTCGACCGCTTCATCAATGCTGCCATAGGTCTTCACTGGCAGAACCGGCCCAAAGATCTCCTCCTGCATCGCATCCATATCATCGGTGACGTTTTTCAGGATCGTGAGCGGCATTTTGCGGCTGTTGGTGTTGGAGAAATCTTCCTCAGCCGGATTGACCTCAACCACTTCTGCGCCTTTCTCAGCTGCGTCGGCGACCATTTCCTGCAGACGCGCATAGTGACGATCGGAAACGACTGAAGCGTAGTCATCGTTTTCGAGCAGCGTGGGGTACATGGCTTCCACACCTGCGACGACGCCGCCCACTGCTTCATCCTGTTTGTCTTCAGGCACATACATATAGTCAGGCGCGAGGCAAATTTGGCCGGCATTCATCATCTTGCCCAAGGCAATGCGCTCGCCCGCCTGCTCAAAATTGGCGCTGCGGCCCATAATGACTGGCGATTTGCCACCGAGTTCGAGCGTTACGGGGACAAGGTTCTTGGATGCTGCTTCCATTACCTTGCGGCCGGTTGCAGTAGAACCTGTGAACACGAGATGGTCGAACGGCATTGACGAAAACGCCTGTGCAACCTCAGGCGCACCGGTGATTACGGCCACTTCCTCTTCCGCGAAATATTTCGGTGTCAATTCAGCCATCAGATCAGAGGTGCGTTCGGTGAACTCGGACGGCTTGATCATGCTGCGATTGCCTGCAGCCAAGACTTGCATAAGCGGCCCATATGCCAATTGCACCGGGAAATTCCACGGGCTGAGAATGCCGATCACGCCTTTCGGCTCATACCGCAGTTCAGCCTTCGCGCCGAGGAGACCCAACGGAAATTGCACCTTGCGCTTTTCGGGTTTGGCCCATTGATCGATATGTTTCAGCGCATGTTTGCCCGCGCCAACTGTCGCAGCGATGTCAGTAATCATCGACTGCGATGTGCTGCGGTGGCCGAAATCGGCGCTCATCGCGGCGGAGAAAGCCTCGCCGTTTTCCTTGACCAGAGCCATCGCGCGCTTGATCCGATCCTTGCGAACCGAAATGGATTCAGGACGATCAGCTGTGAAGCTGTCGCGTTGAACTTTCAAAATCCGGTCAAGTTCAGCTTGTTTGTTGTCAGCCATGGTTCTCTCCAATTGATTTTGTTGCGCTGCACCATTAGGGCTAACGGCAACATTCCCCTTCAGTTGCGAACTGCAACACGTTTTTAGACAGAAAGGCAAGAGCCCGCCATGCCTCATTTTAGTGAAACCGATCCAATAGTTGTCCTGTCCTATGCGCGCACTCCCATGGGCGGAATGCAGGGCGCGTTGGCTGATGTCTCTGCAACGGACCTGGGTGCAACGGCGGTGAAGGCAGCGGTGGAGCGTTCTGGCGTTGCGCCTGAAAAGTTCGACCGTACCTATATGGGCTGCGTGCTTCCCGCTGGATTGGGCCAAGCGCCAGCGCGTCAGGCATCGATCAAGGCTGGCCTGCCGAAATCTGTCCAAGCCACCACCGTCAACAAGGTATGCGGCAGCGGCATGCAAACCGTGATCATGGGGGCAGAGGCGCTCGCCAGTGGCACAGTCGACTATGTGGTTGCAGGCGGCATGGAGAGTATGACCAACGCGCCTTATTTGCTCAAGAAGCACCGTTCGGGTGCGCGGATCGGGCACGATACGGCCTATGACCACATGTTCCTCGATGGGTTGGAAGACGCCTATGAGGAAGGCCGCGCGATGGGCACGTTCGCTCAGGATACCGCGAATGAGTACCAGCTGACACGTGAGCAACAGGACGAATATTCGATTGAGTCACTGCGCCGCGCGAACGCCGCCATCGAAGCCGGTGGCTTTGCGGGCGAAGTTGTTCCCGTCACATTCTCCACCCGCAAGGGCGATGTTACTGTCGATACCGATGAGCAGCCGGGCCGTGGACGCCCAGACAAAATTCCTCAGCTGCGCGCTGCTTTTGCCAAGGACGGCACAATCACCGCCGCTACCAGCAGTTCAATCTCTGACGGTGCAGCAGCTGTTGTCCTGACGCGGGAAAGCGTCGCGAGGGAAAACGGGCAATCGCCGGTTGCGAAAGTTGTCGCGATGGCGGCGCACGCCCGGGAACCGAAAGATTTCACTGTTGCGCCAGTTGGTGCGATTGAAAAAGTCTTGGCCAATGCTGGTTGGACAACCGACGATGTAGAGCTCTGGGAAGTCAACGAAGCCTTCGCCTGTGTCGCCATGTTCGCGATGCGCGATATCGGCATTCCTCACGATAAGATCAACGTAAACGGTGGTGCAACAGCGCTCGGTCACCCGATTGGAGCGAGTGGCACACGGATTATCGTTACGCTGATCAATGCATTGAAGAATCAGGGCAAGACGAAAGGTGTGGCGAGCCTGTGTATCGGCGGCGGCGAAGCAACCGCGATTGCGGTTGAGCTCGTTTAGTCCGGGTTACTTCTTCGAATTCTGTTCGACGCCCCATAGGCGTGATTTGGCGATCCAGCCAACGCGCCCGGTGACGTCCAACTCGCACCAGTCACCGCGACATTCTCCCAGTCGGCCCGATACTCCGGGTTCGACGCGCCACAGGATACGTGCGTCCAGATTGGCTGCCTCACGCATTTCGGTCGCATCTTCGCCGACCACATAGGCGGCGCGATTGGGTGTCAGAGAGCGGGCAACCACCCACCCCTGTTCGCCATCGGGATCTTTCACAAGTCGCCAACCATCGACGACGCGGATCACCTGGAAGGGCAATCCCTTGCGCACATATTTCCATTTGATGGGATAATTCTCACCCGGGCCAACGCGCATGTTGACCTCTTCCCATTTGATCGATGCCCAATAGGGTACCTCGCGGTTTTGCGCGAAAACTGGCGCGGCCAGAAGCAACGCGAGTGCCATAAGGATTGTCGTAAACCGTGTCATAGCCACGCCTATAATGCGGGGGGAATGATGTGTTCAACCGGCTTGACCAAAAGATCGGAACGGCGCAATCGATTCTCCATGAGTTCAACAGCATCCGATTTACCGCCCGTAAACCGCCGTATCGAAGGCAAACCGCTTGTTTTTGTAACGCGTCATTTGGCCCCCGTGGTTGAAGAGCGAATGAGCGAGTTGTTCGACGTTGTGCTGAATCGGGACGATAAACCGCTTTCCCGACAGGAACTTATAGAGGCTGTGGCTGAATGCGATGTGCTGGTTCCCACTGTTACTGACCGTATCGATGCTGAACTCATCGAAGTGGGCGGAGATCGTCTGGGCCTGATCGCCAACTTTGGCGCTGGCGTTGATCACATTGATTTGGCCGCGGCGCGCGACCGCAAGATTTTTGTAACCAACACGCCGGGGGTTTTCACTGACGACACGGCTGACCTCACGATGGCGATGATCATTGGTGTGCCGCGCCGCATTCGAGAGGGCACTGGCTTGATTCGCCGCGGGGAATGGACCGGGTGGGCGCCTACAGCGATGCTGGGGCGCAAACTGGGTGGAAAGGTGCTTGGGATCGTTGGTTTGGGCCGGATCGGTCAGGCGGTTGCGCACCGCGCGCGCGCATTCGGGTTGGAGGTGCTGTATCACAATCGAAACCCTTTGCCTGCCGCTGTCGAGAATATGCACGGCGCAACCTATGTCGCAGACCTCGATGAGTTGATCAGTCGAAGCGATATTCTCACGCTCCATTGCCCTGCCAGCCCTGCGACCAAGGGGATGATCGACGCGCGCCGGATCGGGTTGATGAACGAAGGAACGAGCTTGATTAACACCGCACGCGCGGACCTCGTTGATCAAGAAGCAATGATTGAAGCGCTGTATTCAGGGCATTTGGCAGGAGCAGGTCTGGATGTGTTCCCAGAGGAACCCGCCGTGGATCAGCGTTTGCTGGATCATCCCAATGTCATGACACTGCCGCATATTGGCAGCGCCACACGTGAAGGTCGTGAGGCATCGGGCGAGAAAGTCATCGCCAATATACGCTTCTGGATTGACGGCCATCGCCCACCTGATCAGGTGCTTGACGCGCTGGTTTAGCCAAAAAACTGCGCGATACGACACAGTTCCGCAATTTTCATACTTTGCGACCTTGTCTCGCTAACCCAAACTGTCCAAACAACGTCCAAGATGATTCGCCACGGTTGCGAATAATGAGGGGGCATAATGATCCGTAGACTGGTTTTGGGAGCAATGCTGCTGGGCGCAGCAACGCAGGCAGCAGCACAAGGCACACAAGAGGCAATCAGCGATAGCGGGGATACCGCTTGGATTCTGGTTTCCGCGGCGCTCGTTCTGTTGATGACATTACCAGGCCTTGGTCTGTTTTATGGCGGCCTTGTTCGGGCAAAGAACTTTCTGTCCGTTATGTTGCAAGTCGGCGCGGTTGCCGGGATTGCCTCCATATTGTGGGTTTTGGTTGGCTACACTCTTGCTTTCGGAAACAGTGTTGGCGGTTGGGTCGGTGATGGCCGCGCCTTCCTGCTGGACGATTTGTATGCCGTTGTCGAAGGCCTCACCATTCCG
>CAKZSF010000298.1 GCA_937920575.1 uncultured Sphingomonadaceae bacterium
TCGAACGCCTCGACAATTTCCGCGACCATAGATGTGGCAGAAATCACCGCTGCAACGCCCGCTGCATTGCTCAGGAAGATGAATGCAAACAGCGCAATCGCGCCATTGGTGGAGCTCAGTTCTGGCCAGAAACCCAGCGCATGGAGGCCATAGGGAATCAGCCAGGCGGTCATTGATACCAGTGTCGCTACCGCACCTGTTTTCGCTTTGCCAAATCGGCTGTGCAGTCCGCCCAAACCAACAAAGACCAGCACCACACTCAGGAACAGGGTCACCGGATAGATTGCGAGCTGCTCCAGCGTGAGCTCCCACACGAAATAATAGAGGTAGTTAGACAGAGCGAAGGTCATGCCTTGGCTGACATAAGCAGCGAGCGCGCCGGCTGCGAAAATCAGGAAGGCTCTTTCAGAGAACGCTTCGCGAATTTCAACGAAAGCGCCTGACAAAGAGAAGGGCGGCGGCCTGTCTTTTGGATAGCCGGCGACCCATTTGTGCTGGCCTGCCGCAGACACGATCACCGCGATGGCCATCACCACCGCGCCGTACAGGCCGTAAATGTCATAGCCGGTGCGGGATTGCGGGCCGTCGACCAGAAACACTTGGTAGGCGAGGAACAGAATGATCAACCCGCTGCCCCATCCAAACAGGAAACGGAAACGGAACAGCGTGGTGCGTTCCTCGTAATCCTTCGTCAGTTCAGGCACGAGTGCGGTTGACGGCACTTCGCACGCTGACAACAACAGCCGCACAGTGATCGCCATGCCCAGCAAGAACCAGAAACTTGGCACGCCTTCAACCGGCGGCGACCACAAGAAGTACCACACGAACGCCAAGGGGATCGGCGCGACATACAGCCACGGCAGTCGGCGCCCCCATTTGGTGTAGGTGCGGTCTGACAGATTGCCCAAAAACGGGTCGATAAAGGCATCGACCACCAGCGCAATCACCAAGGCGAGGCTAACCAGCCACGCCTCCATGCCCAGCACTTGGTTATAGAATATCAGCAGGAAGACGGAGAAGCCGTTATCCTTGATCCCGAACGCGACCGATCCTGATCCGTTGAACAGTTTGATCCGCAGCGGGAGCGGCTGATGGGCAGAGCCGCTCATTGGTTCTTAAAGGCCTCTTCCATCTGCTCCAGCGCGGAGAACATTCCCGCTTCGTCCGGATCCCAGCTGTGTCGTGGCCCGATGGTGATACCGCCATCCACCAGCAAAGCCTCCCCAGTGATGAAGCCGGCGGCATCGCTGGCCAAAAACGCAGCAGCCTCTGCAATGTCGCGCGGTTCGCCAGCACGTTTTACGGGTTGCGCGTTGGATGACATTTGCCGGATCATCGCATTGGCTTGTGCCTTGTGGTCCTCGTCGATTTCCAGCGACGAGGTAAAAATGTTCGTGTTGATAAAACCGGGCTGAATTGCGTTCACGCGAATACCGAATTGCGCGAGGTCAGCGGCGGCGGACTTGTTGAGATGCAGCACCGCGCCCTTCGCCACGGCATAGGCGCTGGGCGAATAGCCTGGGCCCGTTCCCGCGACACTGCTGGTGTTGACGAAAGACGAGCCCGGACGATCCTTCATATGCGGCACGGCATAGCGGATGCCGAACGCGACCGAGCGCAGCAGCAGATCCATCGTGCGGTCCCACTCATCCGGCTCAATTTCGTGAATGCCGGGCCGCGCACCGCCTGCGCCCGCGTTGTTGAACACGGTGTCGATCCCGCCTGTTTCCTCGGCCGCTCGATCCATCAACGCCTTGATGCTCTCGCAATCGCAGACGTCGCAATATTGGAAGCGAATCTCGCCTTCCCCGCTGTAATTGGCCGCCAGAGCTTCGCCGCCTTCGCGGTCGATATCGGCGGCGTAAACAATCGCGCCTTCGTCTGCGAACAGCGTCGCGCTGGCCTTGCCAATGCCCGATGCAGCGCCGGTTACGATCACGGTTTTACCGGAGAATCGCATGTGTTTTCCTCTCTCAACTCCGCCGGACAGCTTAGGGGCCGCATCCTTCACGTCAACGTAAACTAGGGTGACGTTACGGCATGGCTGGCGCGCTTCACAGCTATCAAATCCGCTCTTGCGACTCGCTCCGCTTCTCCCCAAACAGGCAGCAAGGAAAGAGGAGATATCGATGTCCGATCTGGAACAATTCCGCAGCGAATTGCGCAGCTGGCTGGAGGCAAATTGCCCCGAGGAAATGCGCCAACCCGCCCGCAGCGAAGACGACGTTTTCTGGGGTGGCCGCAACCCGACCTTCCAAAATGACGCGCAAAAGGCGTGGTTCGAAGCATGCGTGGAGAAGGGCTATACTGTCCCCGATTGGCCGACTGAATATGGCGGTGCGGGCCTGAACGCGGCAGAACTCAAAGTCTTCCGTCAGGAAATGAACCGGATCAACGCGCGCCCGCCATTGTCCAGCTTTGGTATCTGGATGCTCGGGCCGGCGCTGCTGCATTTTGGTACGCATGAGCAGAAGGAACGCTTCCTCACCGAAATCGCACGCGGCGAGATTCGCTGGTGTCAGGGTTACTCAGAACCAGGGAGCGGGTCTGACCTGGTGTCCTTGCAAACTTTTGGCGAGGACAAGGGCGACCACTGGGTCGTCAATGGCCAGAAGATCTGGACCAGCTATGCCGATCACGCCGACTGGATTTTCTGCCTCGTCCGCACGGATAAGAGTGACAAATATCGCGGCATCACGTTCATGCTGTACGACATGGAAAGCGAAGGCGTTTCGACCAAGCCGATCAAGCTGATCTCGGGCCGTTCGCCATTCTGCGAGACGTTCTTTGACGATGTCAAAGTGCCGAAGAGCTATGGCGAGAATATTCCCGCGCAAGTCGGCGAAGTGAATCGCGGCTGGGATGTGGCGAAATATCTGCTGGGTCACGAACGCGCTATGATCTCGGGCCAGAGCGGCGGCGAACGCACTGGATCGCTGGGCGCGGCGCTGGCGCGCAACGACATGATCGAGAACGATCTGATGCGCGCAGAAATCGCGATGTTTGATATCGATGCGCTGGCCTTTGCCGCAATGGCGGAGAAGTTTGCGGATGAGATCAAGGTCGGCAAATGCCACCCGGCTCAGCCCAACATGATGAAATATGCCGGCACCGAGCTGAACAAGGCCAAGCACGAACTGGTCATGACGGCAGGTGGCTCTGCTGCGCTCGAATGGGAAAGCGACGCCAGTAAGGATGGCAAGCATGCCCGCGACTGGCTGCGCACCAAGGCAAACTCGATCGAAGGCGGCACCAGCGAAGTGATGCTGAACGTCATTTCCAAACGCATTCTTGAGCTTCCGGGGGGCTGAACCAATGGCAATGTATTATAATGATGATCAGACCATGCTGTCTGATACCGCCGGAACTTTCATGTCCGAAGAAGGAGCGATTGCGAAGCAACTGCGCCACTGGCGCGACCGCGATTGCCCCGATGGTTTCGGCCATGCGCTGTGGAAGCAGTTCGCCGAAATGGGCTTTACCGGCATGCTCGTGTCAGAGGAGGATGGCGGGCTGGGCATGGGCCATGTCGAGGCAGGCATCGTGCTAGAAGAGATCGGCCGCAATCTGACGCCGTCACCGTTTCTGACCAGCTCGGTCATGGCCGCGAGCGCACTTGGCCAAGGCAGTGCTGAGATGCGCGGCCGCTGGTTGCCGGGGCTTATCTCTGGCGACAGCGTGTTTGCTGTGGCTGTGGACGAAGGGCCAAAGCACCGCCCGCAAAACATTGCCTGCCGCGCGGAGAAATCCGGCAATGGCTTCAAGCTTTCGGGCAAGAAGACCTTCGTCATTCAGGGCGCGAGCGCGGACATGATGGTCGTCGCCGCGCGCACATCGGGCGCAGATGACGACAATGATGGGCTGACGCTGTTTGCCGTACCCAAGGATGCAAGCGGGGTCGATCAAGACCCGGTGCGTTTGGTGGATTCGTCCATGGCCAGCCATGTCACCTTTGACGGCGTAGAGCTGGACGGCGATGCGGTTATCGGCGAGGTCGATGGTGGCCGCGACATTCTCAACGCGATGCTGAATGCTGGCCGTGTTGGTGCGGCGGCAGAGGGTGTGGGCGTCGCACGCGGCGCGATGGATATCACCGTCGATTATCTGAAGCAGCGCAAGCAATTCGGGACAATCATCGGCGAGTTTCAGGCGCTGCAACACCGCGCTGCGCATCTCTATTCAGAGGTCGAAATTGCGCGCGCCGCCGTGCTCAAGGCGCAGCAGAAGCTCGATGAAGGCAGCGAGAATATCGATCTGTTTGTCTCGGTCGCCAAGGCAAAGGTTGCCAAGACCGCAAGCCTATCTGTGAAGGAAGGTGTGCAGATGCATGGCGGCATCGGCATGACGGACGAATATGATATCGGCTTGTTTATGAAACGCGACCGCGCGCTGCAGGAATTCTGCGGCGATCTGTACTACCACGCAGGCCGCGTGGCTGAACTCAGCGGTTATTGATCAACGCCGTCACCCCCAGCGAAGGCTGGGGTCTATGGCGGAAATGTCCGGTTTTGACTGGATGAGATCCCAGCTTTCGCTGGGATGACGAAAGGAAAGACAATGGATCTCAATTCACTTTTTGGCCTGACTGGCCGTGTCGCTCTCGTCACTGGCGGTTCGCGCGGGATCGGCAAGATGATTGTCGAGGGCTTGCTCGCCGCTGGATGTGAACGCGTTTACATCAGCGCGCGCAAACAAGAGCAGGTGCAGGCCACGGTCGACGAGCTGGGTGATCGCGTGATTGGCATTCCCGCCGATCTGAGCCAGATGGACGGCATGCAGCAATTGGTCGATGCGATCTCTGCAAAGGAAGACAAGCTCGACATCCTGATCAACAACGCTGGTGCCGCATGGGGTCAGGATTACCTCGAATTCAGCGAGGCGGGCTGGCATCGCACGATGGATCTGAACGTCAAAACGCCGTTTTTCCTCACGCAAAAGCTGCATGGCCTGCTGACCGCTGCGGCGACTGAGGCGCAACCGGCTAAAGTGATCCACATCTCCTCCATCGATGGGCAGCGGATCAATCCGTGGGAAACCTATGCCTATCAGGCATCGAAAGCGGCGGTGATCCAGCTGACGCGGCGGATGGCCGCGCGGCTGATCAAGGACCACATTGTCTGCACCACCATTGCGCCGGGCGCTTACCCCAGCGAAATGAACAAGGCCGCTAAAAGCGCACCTGACGCATCGGCTGCCTATATTCCGGCGAAGCGCGTTGGCACGACCGAGGATATGGCTGCTGCGGCGATCTATCTGTGCAGCCGCGCGGGTGACTATGTGGTTGGCGAGACGCTGACCGTGGATGGCGGCGTGGTGAACGCCAGCCTGCCAACCTTGTTCAACGATCCTTCGGGAGGGTAGATAATCCGCATGACCCACACGCTCCGCACCGTCGCCGATGGGATTTACTTTGGCGAGGGGCCGCGCTGGCGTGCCGAGGACGCGGAGGGCCGCCAAAACGGACGATTATGGTTCTCTGACTTCTACGCGCATTGCGTCTATTCGGTGAGCGAGTCAGGCGGCGATTTGCGCAAGGAACTGGAGGTGGATGATCAGCCCTCCGGCCTTGGGTGGATGCCCGACGGTTCGCTGCTGGTGGTTAAGATGAAAGCGCGCGAAGTGTGGCGTCGCTGGCCCGATGGCCGCTTCGCGCTCCATGCCGATCTGAAAGACGTTTCTGCCCATATGTG
>CAKZSF010000299.1 GCA_937920575.1 uncultured Sphingomonadaceae bacterium
AGGGCACCTGTCCGGGCGAGCGCGGCGTGATCGTTTTGCGCCGCGTGCGGATCATCACTGTCGGTTTCTTGTCTTCTGCGTCTGCTGTCACAATACCATCCAGCGTTGGCTCGTCGGACATTGCGATGACCGAGTCAATTAGTCCCGCATCCACATCCTCGCCGGTCAGCAACTTGTCATGCATCGCCTTGAGAACGTCGCGCGTGCGGGCGACCGCTTCTTCGCTGCCTTCGATTTGAACTTTGTTGCCGCGCGCGGAGATATACACGCCGAGCCGGTTTTCCAGCTGCACCAGATTGGCATCGAATTCGCCAAACAGCGCGCCCAGCGTTGCTTGCTCTCCAAATTCAACCTCCACCCGTGCGCGGCGGGCATGATCCCGGCGATCTTCAGGGTGGCTAAGCGCTTCGTCATTGTCAGCGCGCTGTGCTTTACGAGCCATGCAATCCTTTCGCGGTGCTCTGGAGTGTTCGCTTCAAGATAGGCCTCTGGACGCCCTTGGCAAGCGATCAGCCCCCAGCGCGCGGGGGAAAGTCACGATAGCTTTATCGACCAATGGCATTTGATTCTCTGCCAAGGCTTTTGACTGTCCAATACGGACCCTGTATAGTGATCAAGTATTGAGGCGCGACTGTACTTCTGGAGTATTATGATGAGATTCGTATCCGTAGCATCTTTATCGGCAGTTACTAGTCTTTTGCTCGCGGCCCCCGCAATGGCACAGGACGAGAATACCGAGAGCGAACTGCCCGGGCCGGATGACACCAATCTGACCGCGGAGGAACGTCTGATTATCGTGCAAGCTGAACGTAAGCGGCGAGAGCGGGTCGTGCAGGAATTTGCAGAGAAAATCACACGGCGTCCCCGCGTTGACAAGCCGCTGGAGCGCTGGCGCGACGAAATTTGCGTCACGGTCTATGGGATCAAGGCGCAATATGGCGATATCATCAAACGCCGCTTTGTTGAGAATGTCGGAGAGGTGGGTCTTCTCTTGAATGACGACCCGGAATGTCGCCCCAACATCATGATTGGCGTGGTCGCTGATGTGGATGGCGAAGTGCGCAAGCTGGAGAAAGATGAGAAGTCAGTCTTCGGTTCACTGAAGTCCTTTCAGATCGACCGCACAGTTGAGGAAGAGGGCCCTGTACGTTCATGGAACACGACGGAGGTGCGCAGCGATCGCGGTGTTGCCCTCGATGCTAGCCAGGGCAATGGAGTTGGCGGAACGCCGATCAACCGCAACACCACCGCCACCCGTTTGAACAATCAGGTCTCGATGGCCACGATGGGAGCCGTTGTGCTGTTCGATGTGGAAGCGCTGGGCGGCCGCTCGCTCAACCAGATCGCCGACTATGCCACGATGCGCGCTTTGGTGCCGACATCGGGCGTGAATGACGCCAACGGCCCGGCGGAGACGATCCTGACACTGTTCACGGATGATTTTGCGCCGAAGAACCTGACGACGTTCGATCGCAATTATCTGAAGGCGTATTATTCAGGCGCCGCGACACTCGACCCGCGCCAGATCTACAGCCGGATCGGTGTGAAAGTGGTCGATGCGGAAGAAGGTGAGGAGAAACTCGGGCGGTAAGGCACGAGAGCCTGCCTAAACCAGTTCGCCCCGCAGCGAGTTAGGGCCGGCCTCGACCAGTTTGACCGTCGCGAGGTCGCCCAGCGCGCCTTCGCCCCCATTTTCCTCGGCATACCACACCGATTGCAGCCAAGGCGATTTGCCGAGCCATTGGCCGGGCAGCTTGCCCTTGCGTTCGATCAGGATCTCGCACGTCTGGCCTTCGACTGCCTTGTTGAACGCAAATTGGTCGCGGTTGAGCAAGGCTTGCAAGCGTTGCAGCCGCTCTTCCATCACTTCGCGCGGGATGAACTGGTCGTCCATTTCTGCTGCGGGTGTGCCGGGGCGGGGCGAGTATTTGAAGCTGAAGGCTTGGCTGTACCGCACCTCATCCACCAGATCGAGCGTCGCCTGAAAATCGGCCTCGCTCTCGCCGGGGAAGCCAACGATGAAATCACCTGACAGCGCAATATCGGGACGCACCGCGCGAAACCGTTCGAGCAGTTTGAGATAGCTTTCCGCCGTGTGGCTGCGGTTCATCGCTTTCAGGATCGGATCGCTGCCGGACTGCACTGGCAAATGCAGATAGGGCATGAGCTTGGCGACTTCGCCATGCGCTTCGATCAGCGCGTCATCCATGTCATTGGGGTGGCTGGTTGTGTAGCGAATGCGCGCCAACCCTTCGATCCTGTCGAGCGCGTGGATCAGCCCGGCAAGACCCACGGTGCGGCCCGCCTCGTCCTCGCAGCTCCACGCGTTCACATTCTGGCCAAGCAGCGTGATTTCACGAGCGCCCGCTTCGACCAGCCTGTGCGCTTCGGCAATCAAGTCGCTGTAGGGGCGCGAGATTTCCGCGCCGCGTGTGTAAGGCACGACGCAATAGGTGCAGAATTTGTCGCACCCTTCCTGCACGGTCAAAAACGCGTTGGGCGCGCTTCGGCGGCGTTTGGGCAGCAGGTCAAACTTGGCGTTGGCGGGCATATCGGTATCGGTTGAGCGCTGGCCCTTCGCGGCCTGCTCAACCATCTCGGGCAAGCGGTGATAGGCTTGCGGGCCGACAACCATGCCGACCGCTGGTGCGCGCGCCATGATCTCTTCGCCCTCTGCCTGCGCAACGCATCCGGCGACCGCGATCATCGGTGCTTTCTTTTGCGTTTTGCCTTTGGTCAGGCGGCCAATATCGGAATAGACCTTCTCGGCCGCCTTCTCACGAATATGGCACGTGTTGAGCACCACCAGATCCGCGTCTTCGCCATCGGGCGCGGCGCTCATGCCCTTTTCGGACAACAGCTCACCCATACGCTCGCCATCATAGACGTTCATCTGACAGCCGAAGCTTTTGACCCGATAGGTCTTAGGAGTGATGGTCGGTTTCATGATCGGGCGCGTTTAGCGGGAAGGGCGCGGGGTTTCAATCGCCTAAGGTGGCGCCCCTCATTCCATCATCACCGGCGCGCTGTAGCGGACGGGCGGTACGTCGTGCTTGAAGGGGCGGATTGGGTGGCCGAGGCATTGCTCCAGACACGTCTCGATTTCCTCGCGCGCTTTGGCAGAGATCGCTTTGCGCCCGCGAT
>CAKZSF010000300.1 GCA_937920575.1 uncultured Sphingomonadaceae bacterium
CCGTATCACTCACTGCCAGAAGCGCACCGGCGGCTGGCCGAGCATCTGGGTGTGGACTCCACATTCCACGGAGCGAACCACAAGGGCATGTGGCCGCTGGTTGGGCGGATTGCACGCAGCACGATGATGTCACGCTAGGGGTGTCACGCTAGGGGGTCGCTTAAGGGGCTGGCGCTAGACGCTCTTCGCTTCCATCCGCACAAAAGAAACGGCCCCCGCAGTGATGCGAGAGCCGTTCCCGGTTTTGCTTGGTTGAGTGGGCTGGTGGGCCCGAAGCGCGATTATTCAGTCGCGGCTTCTTCTTCGCCTTCAGTTTCACCTTCAGCGCCGGTTTCACCTTCGCCTTCGGTTGCGCCTTCAGCGGTTGCGTCTGTGCCGGCTTCTGCATCGGTGCCTTCTGCGCCGTCAGCCACTGCCGTTGCATCGCCATCGCCTGCTTCTGCAGTTGCCACTGGCTCTTCGCCGCCTGCTGCCTGCTCTTCAGTATCGGTGTTGCAAGCAACCAGTGCCAGCATCGAAGTCGCGCCCAGGGCGGTCAGTGCAAATTTCTTCATAATGATCATCTCCTAATGTGCCGCCGGTTTGTGGTTAGGCCTTTGGGGGGCCTTTCCTGCGGCCTATTTAAAATATGGCATAAATGTGGCAAATCAAGCCCAAATGTTGCCACAAAGTGTAAAGTGAAACTAAGCCATTGTTTAAATGAGATTGTTTATGAGAAGGCAATTGCCCCAATTGGGGCGGATTGCGCCAATTGGGCTAAGCCAGAAAGTGAATCATGGCACAGCGCCGCTCGCGGGGCAGGCCGCTTTCCGCCTCGCTCTCAAGCTCTGAGGCAAGCCTTGGATGCGCTTCGAAATCGCTGACTTCGGCAAAGCCCATCCGCTGATAGAACGGCCCGTTCCACGCATTGTCGCGGAAGGTTGTCAGCGTGATTGCACGAAAACCGCTGTTGCGCGCATCAATCTGGCAGGCTCGGATCAAACCGGCTCCAATGCCGCGTTGTTGGAAGTCTGGGTGGACGGACAGTTCCCAAATATGCAGTTCGCGCCTCAGGGGTTCCGCTGTCAGAAAGCCCACGATCCGCTCACCGATCAGCGCTGTCAGGCAATGGCCCTTGCGAATGAACCCGCGGTGTTCATCCACGTCCAGCACATCATCAATATCAATGTCGACGAGATCGGGATCACCGTGAAAAAGCTGCCCAGCGGCTCGCTCTACATCTGGCAAAAAATCAGCATCATCTGGCCGTGCGAGCCGCAAAGACCAGTCCATTTGGCTCACTCTTCTGTCCGAACGAGTACCGCCTCGCCAATAAGCGCAAACAGCACAAACGGTGCCCATGCGGCCAACAGCGGCGGATAGCCTCCGAAATTACCCATCGCCAGCGCAGCATTATCGACCACGAAATAGGCAAAGCCCAGCGCCATTCCGATGATCGCGCGCAGGAACAGCTGGCCGGATCGCGCGAGGCCAAAAGCGGCGATTCCGCCCAACAGCGGCATCAGAAGCGCCGACAATGGCCCAGAGAATTTGTGCCACCACGCGGCCTCAAATTCGGCACTGCGCCGGCCTGCCGCTTCCAGCGCATCAATATCCTTGCGAAGTTCAGTCACCGGTGTGGAATCAGGGTCAATCTTGCGCAGCAAAACCTGATCGGGGCGAAGCTGCTCAGCCACCACCACGGCATTGGCCGGCGCATCCTTGAGCTCTGCAGAGGCAACTTCATACCTGACGGGATTGTCCAACCGCCAGCCCGGATTGGCGTATGTCGCACGATCCGCGCGCCATTGTTCGACAATCGCGCTCTTGGCACCGCGCCGGTAGTAAGTGACACCGGTCATAGTCAGATCATCGCCCCGGCCACTGACTTGGCGCGCCATCAGAATGTCATCGTCGGATGTGTAATAGACATTGCTCTGCGCCGCCGGTGCGTCTGGCAGGGGGCCGTAATCAACATCGTCCCACGCCTCCAGCGTTGCGGTGGCGCGCGTCACAATCCGCTCGTTAAACACAAAGCTGATGCCCGAAATCACCAACGCGGTCAGCATCAAGGGGGCGAGCACCTGGTGCGCCGATAGTCCCGCTGCCTTCATCGCGATCACCTCGCTGTTCGCGTTCAATGTCGCGAGCGTGATGATGGTTGCCAGCAGCACGGAGTAGGGCAAGAAACGGGCGATCAATTGCGGCACGCGCAACGTGACATATTGCCACAGCTCTGCCTGCCCATTGCCCTCGAAAGCGAGGATATCGCCTGTACGGGACAACAGATCGAGCGCTTGGAGCACCACCACCAGCATGACCAGCACCGCGAGAATGCGGACCACGAACAGCTTCGCCAAATACATTGTCAGCGTGCGTGACGGGAAGAAATCAAGCCGCATGGGCGGTCAGCTCCATCGACTTGGGCTCTCGCCGCAACTTCTTGACCAGCTTTTGGAAGCCCTTCACCAGCTTGGCGAAGATATTCTCCATCCAGCCAATAGGCTGTCCGCCCGGCACATACGCCACTTGATAATACATCCACAAGATCAGCGCGGCGAAGACCGCAAACGGCCCCCATAGCGCCAAAAAGGGATCTATGCGTCCCAGCGCGGCGATCGATTCCCCGTACTGGTTGATCTTGTGATAGGACACCACCATCACGATGGAGACGAACACGCCCAACGCGGAGGTTGATCGTTTGGGTGGGATCGCCAATGCCACCGCCAGCAACGGCAAGAGCAGCATCATCACCACTTCGACCATGCGGTAATTGAAGGCGGCTTGCCCTTGCGCCCGTTGCGCATCGGAAGCGCTCTCGCTCCATCCGATATCGAGCAATTCGGGCAAAATGAACTCGCGTTCCTCATCATCCAGCCCACGTTCTCGGAACCGTTCGATAGCGGGCAAATCAATCGGCAAATCGTGTCGCGTGAAGCTGAGTACGCGCGGTGCTATCTCGGGCATATCCTGCACGATTGTGCCGTTCTCGAGCCGCAGGATGATGGTATCGCGATTCTCTTTGTTGGCGAGGAAGCGCCCTTCTTCGGCGGAAATCGACAAGACCTGACCCTTGTTGTTCGCCACCCGCGCGAAAATGCCGATCAGTTGGCGCCCATCGTCCTGGCTCTCCTCGATCCGCAGCGCCATCTTGTCTTTCAGCGTGGTGAACTCGCCCACTTTGATGGAGGCACCCAACGCACCGGAACGCAGCTGATATTCCATTTCCTCGTAATAATAGCGCGAGAGGGGCTGGAGGAAGCCGACGATGGCGAAGTTGAGCGCCGCCAATGCAAAGGCCAGCATATACGGTACCCGCAGCAACCGGCCATAGCCGACACCCACGGCGCGGAACACATCGAGCTCACTGCTGATCGCCAGTTTGCGGAAAGCCAGCAATATGCCCAGCATCAGACCCAGCGGGATCGCCAACCCGGCATATTCGGGCAACAGATTGACCAGCATTTTAAAAACAATGTCGATCGGGCCGCCTTCAGCCGCGACAAAATCGAACAGCCGCAGCATTTTTTCAAGCAGGAGGAGCGAGGCCGCCAAAAAGAACACGCCGACCATCGGAACGACAGTCAGGCGGAACACATATTTGTCAGTGGCGGTCAGGAATTTCACAGATGATCTTTGTCGAAAATTTCAGCCTGATGGCGCTCTCAATACTCTCTCGCACCGGCCTATAGCGCGGCGATGCGCAAAGGTCATGCATTTCTCTGACAAATGATCGTGGGGCTGTTGCTTGCTGATGCGAGCAGATCAGGCCTTCTCAAGCGTGCATTGCAGCGGGTGCTGGTTTTGCCGCGCGAAGTCCATCACTTGATTCACTTTGGTTTCGGCGATCTCATAGGGGAAAATACCACAGACACCCACGCCCTTTTGGTGGACATGCAGCATCACACGGGTCGCCTGTTCCAGATCCATATTGAAGAATCGTTTGAGGCACATGACGACGAATTCCATCGGGGTGTAATCGTCATTAAGCATCAGAACTTTGAATTGGTTCGGCTTTTTGGGCTTTGTCCGCGTCTTGGTCGCAAGGCCCACCTGGCCATCATCGTCGCCATCGCCTGCATCGTCGCCCGCATCGCCGCCCTTGCCCGGATCGGATGGCTCATCATCATCGCCTGCCATCACTAGCTCGAGAGCGAAGAAGGCAGAGAGTTCCAATGGATTGGTGGTGTCGGTCGGCGTGTGGGTCATTTCAGGATTGAATATCGCAAGAGTTGCGTCCGGCTTCAAGGTGTAGCCTGCAAAATCGCTAGGCTGGGCAATTGTTGTCATGGCGATGGCGCATTAGCCAAAGGTTAAACGCGGCCTGTTTCGTTCAACGAAAAAGGCCGGCCGAACTGTGTTCGACCGACCTTTTCCTGTTCGCTGCCACGGCTTGGGAGAGAGGAGAGAGTGCCGCAGCGACGATAACTTTTTCAGCTACGAATTAGGCAGCTTTGGTCAGTTTCTCAGCGGCAACGCTTACGCGGTTGCTGATTGGAACGACCGCGTCGTTAGCGATCTTGACCATTTTCTCGGTGTTCTTCGAACCGAACTCGACAGCGGCGTCGAAATTGCGACGAGCCAGCTTGCCTTGCAGTTGGAACAGATCCGTTGGTGATTTGATGCTGGCGAACTCTTTCATGTCAGCAGTGAACACGCCGTAGACTGACTTTACGTCCTCTACGTAATCTTTGCCCATGCCTTGAACACCTTCAGCAACGATTTTGCCTGATTCGATCATGGCTTCGACGTTGGCTTTGTTGAATTCAACCAGATCACCAGCGAACTCGCCGCCTTTGCCGAAAACGGCTTTCGCGCGCTCTTGAACGTCAGCCATCATGTTGGTTGCAGTTGTTTCAGTTTTCTTTGCTTTAGCCATTGTGGTTTCCTTCACGTTGGAATTCTTTTTCTTCGGAGTGGTGCGCGCCGCTTTCTTGGCGGCGATTTTCTTAGGAGCAGCCTTGCGAGCAGGCGCTGGGCGAGCAGCTGCGGGCTTCTTTGCCGCAGCTTTCTTCGCAGGTACCTTTTTCGC
>CAKZSF010000301.1 GCA_937920575.1 uncultured Sphingomonadaceae bacterium
CGAATGGCCCGAAGTCAGCTATTGCGCGGGCGTGTTTCGGATCGAAGCCATGGGTGTGCAATTGTTTGAACGGATCGAAGGCGACATGTTCACTGTGTTGGGCATGCCTTTGCTGCAAGTGCTGGGCGCGCTGCGCCAACAGGGCGAGTTGGCGAAATGAGCGCCTACGCTGAAGTGATCGGGGATCCGATTGCGCAATCCAAATCGCCGCTGATTCATGGGTTTTGGCTAAACCAACTCGGGATCGAAGCGGATTACCGCGCGCATCATGTTACGCCTGACGGGTTGGCAGACTATAT
The DNA here is from genome assembly GCA_937920575.1 of uncultured Sphingomonadaceae bacterium. GTDB lineage: Bacteria > Pseudomonadota > Alphaproteobacteria > Sphingomonadales > Sphingomonadaceae > CAKZSF01. The sequence goes on from CAKZSF010000301.1 coordinate 300, forward strand.
CGCCGCGCGGCGCAAGGATTCCAACTGGCGCGGTTGCAACATCACCATGCCGCACAAACAAGCGATGATCCCCTTGCTTGATCGGCTGGATCCGCTGGCGCAGAGCATTGGCGCGGTGAACACGGTGGTGCGCGAAGCGGACGGCACTCTGACAGGGCACAACACAGACGCCGGCGGATTTCTGGAGCCGCTCCAGAAGCATCTTACATCCAAACATCTGTTTCGCATGGCGCGCATTTTGGGCACAGGCGGTGCGGCTCGCGCGATTGTGGCTGCACTCGCGGACGAAGGGTTCACCCTTGTGTTGGCCGGCCGCAATCCTGACAAGGCGCGCGCTTTGATCGACGAACTTGCGCCGGATGGCGAGCACCACACACCACCGCTTGATCATTTCGCCACCCTGACCGATTTTGAGTTCGACAACCGCGAAGGGTGTTTCGATCTGGTGGTGAATGCTTCACCGCTGGGGATGCGCGGGCAACCCCCGCTGCTGTTCGATTGGAGTCACGCGCCACCAAACGCCATCGCTTATGATATCATCACGGATCCGCTCGAGACCGATTTTCTCAAGAATGCGCAAGCAGCTGGACACGCGACCATCGACGGAATGCACATGCTGATCGGGCAAGCCGCCCTCGCCTTCGCCAAATTCTTCGGCGAAACGCCTCCGCGTGACAAAGATGCGCATTTGCGCAAATTGCTGACATCATGAGCGACGACATCAAACCAACAATCCTTGGCCTCACCGGCTCGATCGGCATGGGCAAATCCACTGTCGCCGCCATGTTTGAAGAGCTGGGTGTACCGGTGTTTGACGCCGATGCGACCGTCCATGATTTGCAGGGGCCCGGCGGTGAATTGCTCCCTGCGATTGAGGAGGCGTTTCCCGGAACCACAGGCCCGGCAGGGGTGTTGCGGGCCGAGCTTGGACAGCAGGTGTTTGGCGATGACGCAGCGCTCAAACGGCTGGAGGCGATCGTGCATCCCGCCGTTGGCCTTCGCCGCATGCAATTCCTTGAGGCGAACGCCCAGGCGCCACTGATCATGTTCGATATTCCGCTACTGTTTGAAAAGGGCGGCGCGGACAATGTTGATGTGGTGATTGTCGTCTCCGCCCCCGCCGAAGCACAGCGCGAACGCGTCTTGGCCCGCGAAGGCATGTCGGTTGAGAAATTCGAACAGATCCTCGCTCGCCAAGTGCCCGATGCGGAAAAGCGCGCGCGCGCCGATTATGTGATCGACACTGGCGTGCCGCTGGAGGAGACGCACGCGCAAGTTGGCGCATTAGTCGAGCAGTTGCGCGCCCAAAAAAACTCTTAAGCGAAATTTTGCCGATTCCCTCTCTTGCCAAGTCGCCAAGTCAGGCAGATAGTCATTCCAATGCGTGAGATAATCTTCGACACCGAAACCACCGGGCTTGATCCCAAGAGCGGCGACAAGATGGTGGAGATCGGATGTCTCGAAATGGTCAACCGGGTTCCGACCGGCGAGACATTCCATTGCTACTTCAATCCACAACGCGATATGCCGGCCGAGGCCGAGGCGGTGCATGGCCTGTCCAGCACATTTCTATCCGACAAGCCGTTGTTTGCCGACGAAGCAGACGCGCTGCTCGAATTTCTGGGTGATGCGCCGCTGGTGGCGCACAACGCTGGTTTCGATTTCGGGTTCTTGAACACCGAGTTGGAATATTGCGGGCGCGATCCCGTTTCGCTGGACCGGATGGTCGACACGATTCAAATCGCGCGCAAACGCCATCCCGGCGCAAAGCTCTCGCTCGATGCCTTGTGTTCGCGATACGGAATTGATCGCAGCCACCGGACAAAACACGGCGCGCTGCTTGATGCCGAACTGCTTGCGCAGGTCTATGTAGAGCTGACGGGCGGAAGGCAGATCGGGTTAGAGCTGGCCAGCGACGCCACAGCAGCGCAGGACTCAACCGAAACACCGCGTGTTGTGCGCAAGGCGACCGGGCCGCGGCGCGAGCCTCGCCCGCATACCGCAAGCGAGGCCGAGCTCGCGCGACACAAGACCTTTGTTGAAGGGCTCAAAGAGCCGCTTTGGAACAGATGAAACCGGCCCGGATCACCCGTGCCTTAACCAGGAGAACCGCCCATGGACATTCGCGTATCAGGCCATCAGGTGGAAACCGGCGCTGCATTGCAACAGCACGCGTCCGACCGCTTGAATGATATTGTCGAGAAGTATTTCAGCCGCGCTTTGTCTGCTGCGGTCACAATGGGCAAAGCACCTGCGGGCGCTTTTAGCAGCGATATCGTGCTTCACGTCACACACGGCCTGATTCTGAAGAGTCACGGCCAAGCGCATGATGCGCATCAAGCGTTGGATAAGGCGGCCGAGAAGATCGAAACCCAGCTGCGCCGTTACAAACGCCGCTTGAAGGATCGCCACGAACAAGCCCAGCATGCGCAAAAGGAAGAAGAAGCGGCCTACACCGTGTTCGCCGCGCCTGCTCCGACAGAAGAGTTGATTGAAGAAGTGCCAGAAGAGGCTGCTCCACCAATCATTGCCGAAACGCGTGTGGACATTCCCGAGGCAAGTGTTTCGGACGCGGTTATGCTGATGGATTTGCGGCACACGAATGCATTGATGTTCAAAAACGCTGGAACTGGCCGCCATAATATGGTTTATCGCCGCGCAGACGGCTCGATCGGCTGGGTTGAACCGTCGTAAACAGCACCCTTCCCCAAAAGGGTTAGTTTTAAAATCAGGGACTTAGGTAGGAAGTCAAAGGCGCTTTCGGGCGGCTTTTGTGGTTGCCCTCGTCATTTGTGTTTGAGAATTATGAGCTTGTATCTGTTGAATCCCGATGCCGTGATCATGGTTGAGGTCGAAGGAAAAGACGAAATCCTTCGTGGCCTCGCGGATCTTTTTGCTGGCAGTTATGGTCTTGATCAGGACACCGTGCTTGAATCGCTGGAAGAGCGTGAGCGGCTCGGCAGCACCGGCTTTGGTCGTGGTGTGGCGATGCCTCATGCACGGATCGATGGGATCAAGCGTCCGCTTGCGGCAATGATGCGTCTGGCTGAGCCGGTGGAATTCTCTGCAGCGGATGGCCTGCCAGTGGAACTGGTGTTCGGATTGTTGTCTCCTGCACAGGCCGGAGCCAGCCATTTGCAAGCACTGGCAGCGATTTCCCGCTTAGTTCGCGATGATTCGACGCAAGACGCCTTGCTCGCTGCGCCCGATGCAGAGGCGTTGTTTGGCCTGCTCACCAATATGACGGATCGGGACGCTGCCTGAGTCTGGCCAATCCGGAGCAACGCTCCATTGGCGGGCGCTGGAGCGGCTCTATGTTTCCGCTCCGATCAATCAGAAATTCGCCTCCAGCCTGACGATTTCAGGTGAAGGTACCGCGCAGATACGCTTCACCATAGATGAGGCGGTCTATCACGCTGCCGGCGCTGCGCATGGCACAATCTATTTCAAGATGCTTGATGATGCAGCCTTCTATGCGGCCAACACGTTGGTGAGCGACCGATTTTTGCTCACCACCAGTTTCAACCTCCATTTTTCAAAGCCGGTCAAGGGCGGCGAAGTGGTGGCCGAAGGCAAGTGGGTGAGTGGTCGCCGCCGTGTGCTGGTCGCTGAGTCTCGCTTGGTCGATGCCGAAGGTGAAGAGATTGGACGAGGGACGGGCACTTTCATGCGCAGCCGAATCCCTCTTTCGACCTTACCTGGTTATTCCGACCCGATTGAAGGATCCTGATTCGCGATGGATGATCGGATCCCTGCGCATTTGGAGATTTCCGGTTGGATTCGCGCAGTTCAGGGCGAAGGCGGATTTGCAGCAGTGCTCGCAAAGGGTGAACGCGATGCGGGCACGATCCTTGTCATTTGTTGCGAGAATGGCGCCAATACCAAACTTTATGAACGCATGCCGCAAATGGACGGCTCGCGCGCATTCGTGCTCACCAAAGAGCAAAACATTGAAAAACCGCATGAATTTACGGAATATTGGCAGCGCAGGTCATCTCAGGACGGCGATTTGTGGGTTGTAGAGCTGGATATCGCAGATGCTGAACGGTTCATCGCTGCAGCGCAGCATGATGATTGACTGGTAACCAATTGTATCTATCTGCAGCCTCAACTTTACGAAAGCGTAAGCAGTCAAGCGGGGCAATTCGGCAGCGCAGACGAGCACGCAGACGGAGAAAAGCCGGCGAGCAATCATAAGAACACAACCATCTGAAGCCAATTCAGTGGTGTGCTCGCGTCTGAGACTTTTCACCGCCCAAAACGTAATCCAAAAATGAGAATTTCAACCCGCAAGGCGGGCTACTTTAGTGTTGCAGCGATGACTTTTGCGCTGCTGGCAGGATCTGAAAGCACCGGTGCCTTGGCGCAGGAAGCAGAACTGCAGATCAAAACGATGACAGTGGAAGTGTCTGACTTGCCGGCAATGCCAGCAGCGGAAACCACTGGCGTCCAATTCATTACCGAGCCGGTTGTCCAACCAGCTTCTGAAGAAGCGATTGCGGCAGACAAGGCCGCCAATGAAGCAGCCAAAGCGGCCGCTGAAGCGGAAGCAGAGCTCGCGATTGCTCGCCCGAATGCGGGTTCGCTGCGCGCCATGGTCGGCAAGATGCCCGCCGGCGCATCGCTGAACACGCAAATGCGGTGTCTCGCGAGTGCAGTCTATTTCGAATCGCGCGGTGAACCGCTCGCTGGCCAACTGGCCGTTGCGAAAGTGATTATGAATCGCGCCGAATCACGCCAATTCCCGAACAGCTATTGTTCTGTTGTGAAACAGCGTTCGCAATTCTCCTTCGTTCGTGGTGGTCGTATCCCCACGCCGAACAAGAACAGCAATGCCTGGAAACGCGCCAAAGCAATCGCAATGATTGCCGATCAGGATCTTTGGCAAAGTGCTGCGAGAGATTCGCTGTACTTCCACGCGAATTATGTGCGCCCATCATGGGCTCGTGCCAAATCACGTCGCACGCAGATCAACACGCACATCTTCTATCGCTGATTTAAGTACCCGAAAGGGTCGCAGTGGAAGGCTCGTTCCCAACTATGGGGGCGAGCCTTCTTGTTTGGTGATCCGCGCCAAATCTAATCGCGCAATTCGACCCAAACAGGCGCGTGATCGCTCGCCTTTTCGCGGCCCCGATGGTCCTTGTCGACACCGGCTGCAACCAACCGGTCCGCGCATTCGGGTGACAGCAGGATGTGATCAATGCGAAAACCGTGGTCGCGTTGCCATGCGCCTGCTTGGTAATCCCAGTAAGTCCATACGCCCCCGCGCGGATTGAGTGTGCGGAGCGCGTCCGTCCAACCATCATCGAGCAAACGGAAATAGGCGTCACGCGATTCCGGTTGCATCAGCGCGTCGTTCTGCATCGCCTTCACCGCCCACACATCATTATCGTGCGGAATGACGTTAAAATCGCCGAGAACGACTGTCGGAATTTCCTGCGCCCACAATTCTTGCAGTCGTTCGCGCAGCAATTTCATCCAGGCGATCTTGTAGTCGAATTTCGGCCCGGGATGGGGGTTGCCATTGGGCAGATAGAGATTGCAGACGCGCACCCCATTAACGTCGGCTTCCAGATAGCGGGCTTGCTCGCCTTCGCCCTCTTTCGGGCCATTGATGCCAAGACCACGCTTGGCCTCGACCGGAGCTGTACCGTCCGCAAGGATCGCTACGCCGTTAAAGCTCTTCTGGCCGTGCCAAATCGCTTGATAACCCAGCTCCTCAAACTCGCTGACCGGGAAATTTTCGTCCTGGCTTTTGACCTCTTGCAGGCAAGCGACCGTGGGGCGCGTCTCGGCAAGCCATTCCTTAAGCCGCGGCAGCCGCGCCTTGATTCCGTTGATGTTGAAGCTGGCAATTTTCATGCTTCAAGCCTAGCGGCTCGGCCCATGCTTGTCGAAGGGTGGGGTCTGATGAGGCACAGCTTTGATTTCTTGCGCTCACGGCAATTGGCATTCGCCAATGCCTCCGCGAGGGCGGCCTACCCGCCGGCGCGCGGTCGCGCTTGCGGTCTTACAGACCGAAAATCACCGAGAATTCAGATCCCGAAGCTGGATCCGCAGCCGCAACCGGCGGCCGCCATCGGGTTGGTCACTTGAAACGCCGCGCCGCCGAGCGATTCGACGAAATCCACTGTGCTGCCCGCGACGAGATCAAGGCTGACCGGATCGACCACCAGCTTAACCCCATCGGTTTCGCTTACCGAATCGTCGCCATCCGGCGCTTCGGCCAGATCGAATTTGTATTGGAAGCCGGAACATCCGCCACCCTCCACAGACAGGCGCAGCATGGCTGGCTTGCCTTGCTTCTCGGCAATCCACGCAACGCGTTTGGCCGCCGCTGGGGTGAGTGTAAGCGTTGTTTCCATGTCTCTTATGTAAGGCGCGCCTCTCGCTCACTCAAGATGCGAAATGCGCGGCACCCTTCAAGCGGTCTGGATATACTCGCGCATCTGGCTGCGCTCGGTCTCGAGCTTGTCCATACGATACTTCACCAGATCGCCAATCGAGATGAAGCCGAGCACTTGCTCGTTCTGCACCACAGGAAGGTGCCGGATGCGCCTCCGGGTCATCAGCTGTAACGCATCCAGCACAGGGGTGTCTGCCTCGACCGTGATTGCAGGCGCCGTCATGACTTCGCCCACTTGCCTTTCCAGCACCGTCGCCCCTTCGCGCGCGATGCAATAGAGCAAATCGCGTTCTGAAAAGATGCCGGCAATCCGCCCGCTTTCAAACACGGGCAGGGCACCAATCCGCCGTTCAGCGAGCATCTCCGCCGCCTCTCTAACCGTTTCACCGGTACTGCATGAAGCAAGCGATGATTCGCGGTTTTCGAGGATTCTGGCGATGGTCATTAATGCCTCCCAACACTAAATTTCACGAGCGATTGGCAAGACTATATCAATTTTGCGCGAAAAAGCCACTTTGTGCAGTTAACCAAGCAATTGCGCTTAGCGTGCGAAGCGGGCATCACGCGGGCACCATGGTCCAGCAATCCCCTCTCGACGATCCGGAATACGCCAAATTCGCTTGGGCCCGCTATGTGCGGCTGATGAAGGCTATGGGTCTTTTGACCACCACGGCGGTTATCGCGGTGCTGGCCTATTTCTATTTCCGCGACGGGATGGTTTCGATTCACTTCTATATCGCCACCGCGCTTGGCATTGGCGTCATGATGATGCTTACCGCGGCCTTGATGGGGCTGGTGTTCCTATCGAGTGGCACCGGGCATGACGAGGCGATCGAAAACCCGCTCGACGATGATGACTGGTTTGACGACGATCCGAAGGACTAGTCGGCCAGCAAGTTTGCGGGGCGCAGGCGGTATGGCTCAACAGGATGCCCGCCGATCAAATGCTGCTGGATGATCTGCTCCAGCACCTCTGGCGAGCATGAATGATACCAAACGCCATCCGGCCACACGACTGCCACCGGGCCGCGTGTGCAGATTTGCAGGCAATCAGCCTTGGTGCGTTGAATTTGCTTGCCTGGGCCGGTGAGCTTGAGTTCGGCCAGCCTCCGCTTGAGGAATTTCCACGATTCCTCACCCGCCTCACGCGCGCAGCATTTCTGCTTTTCAGACATCGCACATAGGAAGATGTGGCGTTTCAACCCATCCCCGCCAATGCCCAGCAGCGCGCGTGCGGCCTGCTGCAGATCCGCTTCGGTCAAATCGGGGTCGCTCATTGCTCCTTCAGCCAGCGATCCAGCCAATTGAACACAGTCTCGTGCCATTGCAGGGAGTTTTTCGCGCCCAGAACCCAGTGATTCTCATCCGGGAAAACCAGCAATTCAGCCGGTATGCTGCGTTCCTGCAAGGCGGTGAAGCTCTGGATACCTTGGGTGTAAGGCACACGGAAATCCTTCTCACCCGCGACCACCAGCATCGGCGTGCGCCAGCTATCGACATGATTGACTGGATTCCATCGCTCGTAATTCTCAGCCACCGCGCTGTACGAGCCGCCGAAATCCCAGCGGGGGAACCACAGTTCCTCGGTGGTGTAGTAAAAGCTGCGCATGTCGAACAGCCCGTCATGCTGGATCAGACAGCGGAAGCCATCGGGCCAATTGCCCGCGATCCAGTTCATCATATAGCCGCCATAGCTCGCGCCCATCGCGCAAGCGCGGTTCGTGTTGAGCTGCGCATCCTGCGCGCCAGCCGCGGCGAGGCCGAGCTGCAAATCGATCAGCGGTTTGCCGCCCCAATCATTGTTGATCGCATCGGTGAAGGCCTGTCCGTATCCGGTGCTGCCATGAAAATCGACCGAGACCACGGCATAGCCTTGGCTGGCGACCACGCGCGGGTTCCAGCGGCTGGACCAGCCATCGTTGAACGAGCCTTGCGGCCCGCCATGCACGTAGAGGATCACGGGTAGCTCGCCGTCGATCCAGCTGGGCTTGTGAATCTGGCCCCACACGGTTGCGCCGCCCGCCCCAGCAAAGCTGAAGCGCGTGGTGTTGACCGCCGCGCGCCCGTCGAACGCAGAGTAAGCGACGTCGGTCAGGCGTGTGGCTGCACTCCAATCGCTGGAGAGATACAACTCGCTCGGGTTCTGAACGGAACTGCGCGTGAACAGCAGCCGGTTTCCGGGCAGCGGCGTCACGCCGCCAAGCCGCGCCTCGTTGCCCTCAACCAGATCGAGCCTTTCGACTGCGCCGCTGACGGGATCAACGCGGAATGCTGGCGTATCGAGCACATCTTGTGCGGTCGCGATGATCCAACGCGAATCGGGCGTCCATGCCAGCGAGTAAAAGCTGCGGTCGAATTCTTGCGTCAGCGCGCGCGTTTCGCCGCTTTCCAGATCGCGCAAGTGAATGACCAGACGATCCGATTCGTAACCCGGCCGCTCCATCGCGACGTAAGCGAGGTATTTCCCGTCAGGAGATGGCGCGGGCAGATTGTCATAGGCCGGGTTGCCAATGGTCAGGTTTTCCAGCGTGCCGTTGGCGATATGCGCTTGAAAGATGTCTTTGTCGGTTGAGGTTGGCTCATTCGCGTCGGCCATTTTTGCAGTGAAGAAGATGCTTTGCGAATCCGCGGCCCAGGCGATCTCTTCCGACCCGCCAAACGGCTTGGTTGGGGTGTCGCCAATCAACGATCCCTCGGCCAATCGCCCGTCAATCGCGAGGCCATCACCAGCGGCCTGACCATTCTCGAGGCCGTAGACCCGAACGCGCGAGAATGTGCCCGGGGTCTGCCATGTGTCCCAATGACGGATGAAGCCATCCTTGCCCTTATACAGCCGGCCATTGCCGGGCCCGGGCAAATGCGCGGTGGCGTCACCTTCGCATCCGAATGTCTCGCAGTCGCGCGCCATTTCGCGCCAGACGGCGATGTTGTTGGCGTCAGGCGAGAGCTTAAATCCGCTGACGTCATTGCCCAATGCGGTGACAGGGATGGGTCCGGTAATGTTGCCATCGGCCTCCAGCGCGACACGGTAGACTTGCGTGCCTGCGCTGTCTTCGTCGCCTTGGCGCAAAAAGTAGAGCCAGTCGTCGGAGCCGAACTGCGCGGAATGGGCGCCGTTACCCAGCGCAACTGGCACAGGCTGGGCATCAGCCACCGTCAGGTCCAGCAAATAGTGCGTGGTCGATCGCGCGTAATCATCGCTGGTGGTCGTGACGGGGTAGACCGCAAAGCGGCCATCCTTTGTGGTGGTCGCACCGCCCAGGCGCGGCGCCTTCACCAGATCGTCGGCGGTCATTGGCGCAGGCGCATTTGCAGGCCCATTCGCAGGCTCATTCGCAGGGGCAATTTCGATTGCGGTTCCAGCCTCTGCCGCCTCGTCTTGTGCGAAGGCGGGATTGGCCAGCGCCAGAGACAAGGGAAGAGACAAGGGAAGCGCGATGGCGCTCGCGGCAAACAATGTGTGTTTCATCATGGGCACAAGGTTTAGCGACTGATCGCAAAAGCGCAAAGACCATCAATGCTGAGGACCGAACTGAGGGCCGAACCGGCCGGAATAGGCTTCGGTTACGCCTAGCGGTCTTTCTTGCCGGCGATACGCGCAATTTCAGCGGCGACCATTTGCTCAACCATGTTGGGCAGATTTTCGTCGAGCCACTCTTTCAACATGGGCCGCATCAAATCGCGTGTCAGATCTTCCAGCGAAGTCTCGCCAGAACGAACAATTTGCGGCTTGCGTGGTGGTTCCGCCAGCATGGCGAGAGCCGCAAGCGACTCGCGCATCGCTTCTTCAGCACCCGAATCTACTAGAGCTGAATCGGCCAGAGCCGAATCACCGGTCTCTTGCGTTGTTTGGTCTTCGTCAGCTTCGGCGTCTTCCTCGGCCAGCACTTCCCCCGCTTCCGCGAGATCCAGCACTTCGCTATCTTCTTCATCTGCGATCAGTTCAGCATCATCGTCGCGTACGCTGTCTTCCTCGCGGCGTTTGCGCGTCGCAGAGGCAATCTCGCGATTGTCCCGCGCGATTACTTGCTTGATCGAATCAAGAATCTCTTCAACCGATGGTTCGCCCGCTTGCCGCATGACGTCATGTCCCCGTTGCACGCCCTGTTACAGGCCCCCGTTAGTCTTTGGACCTATTTCCCCGTCTTGCGTGGGTGAGTCAATGGTGCGTGTGCTCTGCACCTCGGGATCGGGGTCATCCGACCAATCCCAAATGATGTTCTCTACCCGCTCCAGATTGACGTCAGGATCATACAGCGGGCCGCCTGTATCGAGGTTGAGATCACGCGCCTCTGCCTTGCCCATGGCGGCGAGCAGCGCGAAGCCTGCAACATATTCATTGCGCCGCGCGGTCACCAGTTGGACTTGTGTCGAGAGCAATTCGCGTTGTGCATCCAGAATATCGAGAATTGTGCGGTTGCCGACGGTGTTTTCCGCTTGCACACCTTCCAGACCAAGTTCTGCCGCTTCCACCGCCACCAGCGTCGACTGGATAATCTCGCGCGAGGCGCGCCAGCTGGCATAGGCGGCCCGGACATTGGCGATCACGGAGCGTTCAGTGGCAATTTCCTGCTCCATAGTGGCGCTGGAGCGCGCTTGCGCCTGACGTTTCAGCGCAGCAGGCCGTCCGCCTTGATACAGGGGAATGCTGACTTGCACGCCAGCATTGGCAGTCGTTTCAGACTGGTTGAAATTGTTCGATGCTGGCCCGCCCAGCGTGCCGTAAAAATTGCTGTAATCGCCATTGGCGAACAGGCTGACCGTGGGCAAGCGATTGGCATCGGTTGCTTTGACGTCATACCGCGACGCCGCGGTCCGTTCGCGCGCGGCGATCAAGTCGGGGTTGCTCTCCAGCGCGACCATCACCGCCTCATCCGCGCTTGTCGGCAGGCCCGGCAAGGGAGGAGGCGCCTGCAAATCGCCTGGCGCACGGCCAACCAATTGGATGTAGGTTTCGCGCGCGTTGGAAAGGTCGGCCTTCGCGCTGCGCAGATCGCTTTGCGCCAGCGCCAGCCGCGATTGGGATTGCGCCACGTCAGTGCGAGTCAGATCCCCGATTTCGAACCGATCGCTGGTGGCTTGAAAATTGATTTCGAGCACTTCGACCTGATTGGCCGACAGCGCCACCACCGCTTCGTTGCGGATGATGTTCATGTAAGCGGCAACAACTAGACTGAACAAAGAGCTTTCCGTGCCGCGCAAATCGGCCTTGCCCGCCTCGACCCGCTCTTCTGCAGCGCGCAAATTGTTCTTGAACGCGCCGCCGGTGTAGACCGGCATGGTCACGCCGACGCCGATGCCCAAATTGCGTTCCGGCGCAGTGAACGAGTTGCCACTTTGGCGCAGGAATTCGATATGCGTTGCGGTTGCATTGGCCGAGGGCAGGCCCGTCGATTTCTGGATCGGGACCGTTTCATCTTGCGCACGCTGCTGCGCGCGAGCCGCTTGCAAGGTTGGATTGGTGTTATAGGCATCGACCAAAGCTTCGCGCAGAGTGTCTGCACTGGCGGGCGCTGCGACTAAAGTGGCAGCGGCCCCGGCCATCAAAGCGGCGCGTTTGGTCCAGCCGATCACGTTCAGAAGCTCCACTCAGCCTTGGCTTTGAACGCATCAATCACGGGAATTCCTTCTTCGGCCAGGGGCAGAAAGCTCGCCTTGCCATTCACCAGCCGGCCTGTCGCAAGCCGGGTGACCCCGCGCTCGACCAAGCCGGTCACAATCCTGACATTGTCGCTCAGCCGTTTGGTCACCACCTCGGGAAAAGCCTCGGCAGCGCCATCAATCAGCAACAGCGAATAGCGAGTTTTCTTGCGGCTGGACTTGAGCGCCTCAGCCGGGGTGATCACGTCCACTGAACCGGCAAGGGGCGTCGCCAAAGCGGACAAATAGCCGCTGCCATGGTCGATGATCAGCACGTTGTCTTGCGCGGTCGGGCGCGCCTCTGCCAACACACGGCCATAAAACAGCGGTGGGGCAATCGCGCCACCATCGGCCAAGCCAATCGAGCGATCAATATAGGCTGCGCCCTGCATTGCAGCGGG
>CAKZSF010000302.1 GCA_937920575.1 uncultured Sphingomonadaceae bacterium
AGACAGAGAGCTCTATATGCTCATCCGCAGTCAGCAGCTTGCGCGACATCGTGGTTTTGCCTGCGCCAGAGGGCGAGGACAGGATAAAGAGCAAACCGCGGCGGTGAAGTGCATCATGTTCAGCCATAGGCGCTGATGGCCCAAGGCTGGCCTGCAAATCAAGGGGCAAATCGAGAGCGGAGCTTAAGGCTTGCCGCCTTTGCCACCGTATTTTCGGGCGCGAACGCGTTGGCTGCGATCAAACAGGTTCTTTATCAGAAGTCCTGCTGCAACGGCTCCGGCAACGGGCGCAGATTTTGTCGCCAGTGTGCCGGCTTTCTTGGCGAGGCCTGCGCCGCGCGGCTTGGCCTCGGCCAATTCACGTTCGGCCTCGTCGAGCGGCTCGCCTTTAAGGAAGCTGCGCTCCACGCCCTTGCGCAGAAGCGTGGAGCCTGCGACCAAGGCCAGATCGGCCATGATCATGTTCAGCGCCTCGCCACCCGACTTGCGTTTGGCAGGCAATGCGGCTTCAGCGCATTCAGTGGTGTCAGCAGATATCGAAGTGTCTTCGCTCATCGCAGCGCCACGCCGACCCGCGCTATTTCTTGCGGCCGAAGTCGACCGTGACAACGTTGGAGCCGTCTTCTGCACCCTCTGGCGGGGACGTATCGTCTGGATCATCGCCAGAACCGTCATTTTCCGCTTCGTCATGCGGTTCGGGCGTGCCGTCTTCCGACATTGCCTGGAATTGCAGCCCGAAATCGACCGCAGGATCAACGAAAGCCGTGATCGCGGCGAACGGAATTTCCAGCTTGGCCGGGATCTGATTAAAGCTGAGGCCGACGGTAAAGCCTTCCTCATCCACGCCCAGATCCCAGAACTTGTTCTGCAACACGATGGTCATTTCATCAGGGAAACGCTCGCGCAGATGGTCAGGGATCGATACGCCAGGCGCACCGGTTTTGAATGTGATGTAGAAGTGATGGGCACCGGGCAGCTCGCTGCCGGTTTGCTGGATTTCGCCCAGCACACGGCCAACCACGGCACGCAGCGCTTCTTGGACGATCTCGTCATACGGAATCAGGCTATCGGGTGTGTCATCACTCATTATGGGGCCAAGGTAGGGCCAGCGGATTCAAGGGGCAAGACAATTTGCGATTTGGCTGGGCAAAGCGATGATCGCGCGCTCTCAGTCATGCAAATCGTTGATTCACCCGCGCGAGCGCTTATAGCTCTGGCCATGCGAACCGGACGAATAGAGCGCAAGACCGCCGAAACGGCGATTGCAGTTGAGGTCAATCTCGATGGCACCGGCACTTATGATGTGTCGACAGGCATCGGCTTTCTCGATCATATGGTCGAGCAATTCTCCAAACATTCGCTGATCGATGTGACAATGAAGGTCGACGGCGATCTGCATGTCGATCAGCACCACACGACTGAAGACAGCGCGCTGGCGCTGGGGCAGGCGCTGAGCGATGCGTTGGGCGATAAGGCGGGGATTGGCCGCTATGGCAGTGCCTATTCGCCGATGGATGAAACTTTGGCGCGCGTGGCGCTGGATATCTCCGGACGGCCCTATTGCGTCTGGAAAGCCGCATTCACGCAGGAAAAGCTGGGCGAGTGGGACACGGAATTGATCCGCCACTGGTTCGAAAGCATCGCGCAAACCGCGGGCATCACGCTGCATTGCGAGCTGCTTTATGGCGAAAACAACCACCACATTTGCGAAGCGATCTACAAGGGATTTGCCCGCGCGATGCGGATCGCGGTGGAACAAGACCCGCGCAAAGGCGGCGCGATCCCGAGCACGAAGGGGCAATTGGGTGGGTGAGGAGCCTTTGTTTTGCGCAGCCCCATCCGGGGTTGCGTCCTCGCTAGACGTCCTACGCTTCGCTTCGGCCCCGCTGCGGGCGGGCGCCAGAATGTTTGGGTGCCCTTGCGGTAACTTTGCAGCCGACTTCCGCCAATGACCCAGCGTATCTCACTGATCGATTATGGCGCGGGCAATCTCCATTCGGTGCACAACGCGTTGAAAGCGGTGGGCGCGGCTGTCGATGTCACTGCCGATCCTGACGTCGTCGGCAAGGCAGACCGCATTGTCCTGCCTGGTGTGGGCAGCTTTGGCGCGTGTATGAAGGGGCTGGACGCAGTCGCAGGTCTGGTCGAGGCGCTCGAGGAGCGCGTGATCGACGATGGTGTGCCGTTCCTCGGCATTTGCGTGGGCATGCAATTGCTCGCAACGCGCGGGCTGGAGCATGGCGAGACGATGGGGTTGGGCTGGATTCCGGGCGAAGTGCGGCGGATCGAGCAAACCGACCCCTCCATCAAAGTGACGCATATGGGCTGGAACGACGTGCGGATTTCGCAGGAGGGCGATCGCTCAGAATTGCTCGAGCAGGGCGAGGCCTATTTCCTCCATTCCTATCATTTCATGCCCGAGGCAAAGCGCGATCTTGCGGCGACCTCCAGCCATGGCGGGGCGATTGCGGCGGCGGTGGCGCGTGACAATATTCTGGGCGTGCAGTTTCATCCTGAGAAGAGCCAGCGCTATGGGCTGGATTTGCTAAGGAGGTTCCTCGCATGGAATCCGTGAATGATTGTCGTGCGTCCCAGCGTAAGCTGGGACCTCATTCCACCAGCGAAGTTCTGGTGGCCCGAGGCTCCTGCTTTCGCAGGAGATCACAATTGGAGGAACGCCAATGATCGTCTTTCCCGCAATCGACCTGAAATCTGGCGAAGTCGTGCGGCTGGCGGAGGGCGATATGGACCGTGCGACCGTTTACGGCGACGATCCGGCGGCGCAGGCGGCGATCTTTGCGCAAGCGGGCGCTGAACACCTGCACGTCGTCGATCTGGACGGCGCGTTTGCGGGGGAGAGCCGCAATGCTGATGCGGTTAAAGCGATTGTCGAGACATTCCCCGGCTATGTGCAATTGGGCGGCGGTATTCGCGATGCGGCGGCGGTGGAGGCTTGGTTCAATCTGGGCGTGGCACGGATCGTCATCGGCTCGGCTGCGCTGAAAAACCCCGAATTCGTGCGCGAAATGGCGCGCGAGTGGGAGAACGGCATAGTCGTAGCGGTGGATGCGCGCGACGGGATGGTCGCGACCGAGGGCTGGGCGGAAGTTTCCAACGTGTCCGTCGTCGATATGGCGCGGCGGTTCGAGGATGCGGGCGTCGCCAGCCTGCTGTTCACCGATATTGGCCGCGATGGCCTGCTGAAGGGCTGCAACATCGAAGCAACGCTGGAACTAGCGCAGCGAGTGGACATTCCCGTGATTGCCAGCGGCGGGGTGAAGGGCTTGGACGAAATCCATGTCCTGTCATTGAACGCGCATGAGGGGATCGAGGGCGTGATCACTGGTCGCGCATTGTATGAAGGCAAGCTCGATTTGGCAGCTGCGATAGCGATGGCGGGACGAGAATGACCGTCCGTGTCCGTGTCATTCCTTGCCTCGACGTCGCCGATGGGCGCGTTGTGAAGGGCGTCAATTTCGTCGATCTGGTCGATGCAGGTGATCCGGTTGAGCAAGCCCAAGCCTATGATGCGGCGGGCGCGGATGAGCTGTGCTTTCTCGATATCTCGGCCACGCATGAGGGGCGCGGAACTTTGCTCGATATTGTCCGGCGCACTGCGGAAGTGTGCTTTATGCCGCTCACCGTGGGTGGCGGTGTGGCCAGTGTCGAAGATGCGCGCGCGTTGTTGCTGGCGGGCGCAGACAAGGTCGCGGTCAACAGCGCGGCGGTTGCGCGGCCAGAACTCGTCGCTGAGATCGCCGAGCGAATGGGCAGTCAATGCGTGGTTGCGAGTGTTGATGCGCGGCGTACTGCTCCGGGCAAATGGGAAATCTTCACCCATGGCGGCCGCAAGGAAACCGGGATCGATGCGCTGGAGCATGCGGTCAAGCTGGCCGAGCTGGGCGCGGGCGAACTGCTGGTCACCAGCATGGATGGTGACGGCACTAAAGCTGGCTATGATCTGGAGCTGACGCGCACCATTGCTGACGCCGTTTCGGTGCCGGTGGTGGCCAGCGGCGGGGTCGGCACGCTCGACCATTTGGTGGAGGGCGTGACCCATGGCGGGGCAAGCGCGGTGCTGGCGGCCAGCATATTCCATTTTGGAACACACTCGATTGCCGAGGCGCATGCCGCGCTGCGCGCTGCCGGAATCCCCGCAAGGCATTGAGTTGTAAACATTTCTGCTGAGTCCCGTCGCGGGACGCAAGCGTCTGCGCGTTTGCACAATCCTGTCGCGTGTGAGCAATCCTTGTTCAACGAAACGGGGTCCCGATGCGCACTGCTCAGACTATACTTCTACTGCT